>JAYVAI010000481.1:0-7278 GCA_043751075.1 Cyclobacteriaceae bacterium
GAAGATTGGCCCTGAGCCGAAATAAAAAGCATACGACACCATGAACAGACTAATGATATAACCCACCGATCCGATGATCAATAAATTCTTTCTGCCGGTGCGGTCAATAAAATACAAACCAACAAACGTGAAAATAAGATTGACACCGCCAATGGCAATGGAATTAAATAAAGACTCTTTGGCGGCTAAGCCCGCGCGCTCCAAAATTTCGGGTGCGTAATATAAAATGAAGTTGATGCCCGATAGTTGATTAAAAGCCGCGATAAAAAACGCCAGCAAAATAGGTTTAGAAAGTTTACCGGTAAAAAATGAATCGCCATCATTATTTTGTTCCGCCTTTTTATTGGAATCTAAAATGACCTCAACTTCCCTGTCAGGATTTGGATCACCTAAATCAGTCAATATTTTTTTAGCTGTTGACAAATCATTTTTTCGTGAAATGAGCCAGCGCGGACTTTCGGGAACACGCAACACCAGGATGGTATAAACAAGCGAAGGAAGGGCCGTAACACCCAGCATCCACCGCCAATCATTGGCACCATCAAACCCTATTAAAAAATAGTTGGAAAGAAAAGCAACGAGAATACCAAACACAATATTGAATTGATACATCGCCACTAATCTGCCGCGTATGGCTGAAGTAGAAATCTCTGCAATATAGGTGGGCACAACTACCGATGACACCCCTATGCCAATGCCACCCAGAAAACGAAAGAAGGAAAACGAATAAGGGTCTGGTGCAAGCCCCGACCCAACGGCACTCACAGTGTAGAGCACGCCAATCCAAAACAAAACTTTTTTTCTTCCATACTTTTCGGTGGGGCCGCCACCAAACAAAGCACCAAACACGGTTCCCCATAGTGCCATGGACATAATAAAGAAACCATGAAACAATGGTGACGTATTCCATAGTTGCTTGATGGGCAGGTTGGCCCCTGAAATCACCACGGTATCAAAGCCAAATAAAAATCCGGCTATAGCGGCAACGATGGAACTGAGAAGAGTGTAATTGCGGGCAGTCATAGGGTTGGATAAATTTTAGAGTATGAACATATAGATAATTATTTCCAGTTGGCCGGGTCAAGCCTCCAGGATTTTACATAGATCATTTGATTTTCGTCAAGGTAATTATTCTTCACGGCTTGCTGCAACAAGTGGTTGAAATCGCTCAGGCAGGTGAGCGGTATTTTCGCGTCTTCAAAACTCTTTTCGGCAGCTTCAAATCCATAAGTAAAAATTGCCACCATGCCTATAACTTTAAACCCCGCTTCTTTCATGGCCTGCGCAGCTTTAAGCGAACTTCCTCCCGTAGAAATCAAATCTTCCACCAACACTGCACGTTGTCCCTTTCTGATTTTACCTTCAATCAAATTGCCCATGCCATGATCTTTCGGTTTGGGGCGCACATATACAAAAGGGAGGCCCAGCACATCGGCCACTAATGCGCCTTGCGGAATGCCCGCAGTGGCAACACCCGCAATGCACTCCACATCCGGATAATATAATTTTATTACGCTGGCTAGATTTTCTTTGATGTAAGTTCGGATATCAGGATAGGACAGCGCCAACCGATTGTCGCAATAGACGGGCGACTTCCAACCCGAACTCCAGATAAAAGGGGTTTTATAATTTATCTTGATAGCTTCAATGTCAAGTAGCTTGGCAGCTATCTCTAAGGCAGTGGTCTCATAAATTTTAATCATACTCGTAAGAAAAAGGTACAACCGTGCACGGTTTTTTTAAAACATTGCCAATTTTAAGAAACTTTCATTAATAGTAGCTCAATTGGCACACAATAGTTTGTGGGAGTTGATTCATTGGAAATTATTTATGTTTTTGCAGTACCAAAAAAAGTAGAAGGCATGAACCTATTTATAAATGACATACCCGTGCGGATTACGCGCAAAGACGTAGTGCCCCGCGATGGCGATGTGAACCATGGGATTGACGCCTCTTTAGAAGCAATTACCAAAGCCGGGCTGATTCACAATGTGTGGATAAAAAATGTTTCTGTTCAGGATATGGATTTGATTTTGGAGCTGATCAATACCAAAGTGCCCACCAGCCTATTGTCGCTGCATGTTTCCGTCAATGATTATGATGCGATCTATGAATTTTTAGTAAAGAAATTTAAAGTGATCAAAGCAGCAGGCGGGTTGGTGAAAAAGAAAGACAGGTTCCTGATGATGTACCGAATGAAAAAGTGGGACTTGCCGAAGGGAAAAAAAGAAAGCGGAGAGAAATACAAACAAACCGCTGTGCGCGAAGTGGAAGAAGAGTGTGGAGTGACGGTGAGGCTCGGAAAAAAAATATGCACCACCTGGCACACCTACACCATGAACAAAAGCAACATGCTCAAAAAAACGCGATGGTATGAAATGGACCTTGAGGATGACTCGCGCATAAAGCCAAGCATTGAAGAAGACATAGAAGAATTGCGCTGGATGACCCAGAAGGAAGTATATCACGCGCTCGAAAATTCCTACAAATCCATCCGGTTTGTTTTTGAAGAATACTATCGGCAGAAGGAGACCGTCAATAAATAAATAGTAGGCAGTTGGCAGTAGGCGGTACTGCCTACTGCAATCTACTGCTTACTAATTTCCCGACTATCAATAAATAGCAGGCAGTCACCAGTAGGCGGTCTGCCTACTGCAATCTGCCCACTGTACTGCCTACTGGTGACTGCCTACTATTTAACTTTTAATTTCCAAACTGCTTACCGCCTACTTTTTAAAAACAACCCTTGCAGCTTCACGCCCAGCATGAGCGAAACCCACGCCAGCAGCACAACAAACTCAGAATACGAACCACCCACATTTGGCAACGTGCCCCGCACCCGCGGCAGATACGTCATAAAAAAAATAAACCACACGTAGTACATATAAATAAGTGTGAGGATGCTGAACTGTTTGGTAGCGATTTTATAACTCTCAAAAAGTTGCTGTGCATAAGGCATGAAAAAAATCAAAGCATAAGCCAGGAATCCCCCTGCCAGCCGTATCGGTATCAATTCATTGCCGGAGAGATAGACGAACGAAAGCAGTTGCACCAGATGAATGCCATGTGCGATGGCAAAAACCAGAAAATACTTTTCGGAAAGGATGGCGTTGATGCGCACTTGTTTGCTGTTGTGAAATAAAAACATCAAACTGAATATCGCCAGCGACAACCTTCCGGAAAACCGTGTTACGGCCTGCAAGGTTTCAAGCGTTGCCCCGTAGTTTATCACAGCCAGCAGCGCAATGCCTACTTGGGCAATCAGCATACTGAGCAGGGCATTTTTAAAAGTCATAAACAAATCTTCCTGATGGCAGCTATGAGTGTGTCCACTTCGGTTTCGGTATTGTAATAATGTGGCGAAATGCGCAACGCCCAGTCCACATGCTTCGCTTCAAAATCAATCAGTGCAAAATGGCGATGCCCTACGGAAGTATTGATGTTTTCATTTCGCAATGCGAGCAATACATCGGGCGCTTTACGGTTTGGTATTTCTACGGTGATGATGCTGCTTTGATCGGAGCCAATATCCAGCAAGCGAAGTTTTCCCATTCCTAAAATTCCATTTCTAACGCGGTTGCATAAATAAGCATTCCGTTCTTTTATTTTTTCTAAGCCAATGGCATTGGCATAATCAATGGCTGCTTTGCCACCGAGCACCAAGGCATAAGGCAATTCCCAATCTTCAAACCTGAGCGCATCCATGCGGGCACTATATTCATCTTTTGAAATCCAATCGGCACCACGCATATCAATAAAGAGCGGTTCCATTTTTTGATGGATTATTTTATCTGACACATAGAGAAAGCCTGCACCACGCGGCCCGCGCAAAAATTTGCGAAGGGTGGCCGTGAAAAAATCACATTTTATTCTTTGAACGTCAACCGGTATTTGCCCTGCCGACTGGCATCCATCCACTAAGTAATACAAGTCGCGTTCCTCACACAGCTTTCCCACTTCTTCCACAGGTTGAATCAGGCCCGTGTTGCTGGGCACATGAGTGAGCGAAACCAATTTTGGATGATGCCTGTCCATGAGCCGCATCATGTCATTCACATCCACTCCTCCGGTAGGCAAACTGTTGGCCCGTAGAATTTTTAGTTTGAATTTTTTTTGAAGCGAGAGAAAAGCAATCTGATTGGAGATATAATCTTCATTGGCCAGCAAAATAGAATCACCCTCTTGGAATGGAATGCAAGACAACGCCCGTGAAAAAGAATTGGTGGCACTGGAAGTAAACGCAATATTGGTGGAAGAGCAATTTAAAAATTGTGCAGCAGAAGTATAGAAGCCTTCCATTTCTTTTGCTTTTAAATCGGCTGCTTCATAGCCGCCCACAGTAGCTTCGAGTTGAATGTGCTGCACCATTGCATCAATCACAGGCTGTGGCATGAGCGAAGCACCCGCATTGTTGAAATGAATTTTCCCAGCACAGCCGGGTGTTACTTTACGGATTAAATCTATGTTCATAGTTCATTGTGATTAAGCCTACTTTGTCATGTTAATTCCAATTAATGAAAATGTCATCGCGGGCGAGGGTGCTCAACCTTTATCATTATTGAAAGTATTCAACTCGACCCGCGATCCCAATAAAAAAAGATTGGCGCAAACCTTAACGGGATTCCGGCCTGCCTGTCCGGTGGGCAGGGTCTCGTTTGCTTGTGAACCAATTTAAAAAAATTCTCCCCTTGCCCGGGATGACACTTTAATGAAAATGTCATCCCTTCGCTAAGGTGAGAAAGAGAGCGGTGACTTTCGTTCAGGCCTTTGATTATCTGTTTTGATCTTGTCATAAATTTAGAACTTGACAAAATAGGATTAATAAGGGTGTACGATAGTTTTGCGATCCATACTTTCTTTGGGCTACCCGCCTGCCAAGCGATCGGGCAGGAAGCCCATTTCCTACCGGTATTTCAAGGGACTTTAGTCACAAACACAAAACTGTAGTACACCCCATTTAATATTCTCAATTCTGATTATTCTGACTTCTAACTTCTGACTTCTAAATTCTTATTTCTCCGGCTTCAACAACAGCACACTCGCTTTTGCTTTTATCTCCTCGCGGTTCATAAGCATTTTTCTAAACTTGCCGGTGGCAAACATTTCGGCCTGGTCACTGTAGTGTGGGCTCATCACATTTCCGCTTTGGCCCGAGGGCGAAACGGTTTCTCCATTTTCAATATTGCTGAAGTCGGTGATCTTGCGCAGCGCAGGGCCGCCATCAACATAAAAATATCCGGTGGTGTCAAGTTTGTAATGGAGGTTGTTGATCACCTCACTGCCGCCATCCACTTCAAAAGGCCCCACATTGAAAAAATTTCGTAGTGGCTTCACGGTATTGAATGCATGCTTGTGTGTGAGGGTATGTATTTTCCCCCACTTCCAGTCGTCAGGATTTTCCCCACAGATTGTAGTAAGCAAGCGAATGGTTTCTTGCGCAGCGGCTTCAACAATGTGGGTGCGTGTTTCTTTTTGCTCGGTACTTTTATTATCCCACCACGCAGAGTTTTCATTTTTGATAAACTGCTCATAACTGTTTTTAAGGATGGAAGTGGCCGCCAATGACTCAAAAGCTTTGTCGGTGATTTCATCGGCCATCGCCATGCGCATGATCTGCGAAAGCATATTGTTGTAAATGGCAGGTGTAGTTTGTTCTGCAAGGTGCTCGCCATTCCAGTTTTCCAGTTGTGTGGCAATCAGATTGAATTCACTTTTATTGAGAGACTTCAAAGCAGAAGCAATCTCACGGGCGATGTCGGCATGCATGTGCGAGGTTACATCAAGGTCAATCGTCTTGATGTCATCCATGGTCCATTTTTTTTCCTGTTGGATCAGTTCCACAATGCGGCCTGCGCGACTGCGGGGATAATAGTAACCCGGATACAACACGCCATCCACACTATCCGGTTGATTGTTTGCCGAATAGACATAACCCCAGGGTGGGTTCACCGAGTGTGGATTTTTAGAGAAATCATAGAACCCGGTATAATCATCCTTACCGCTGCTTCCATCCAAAAAGAATTTGGATGCTACATGCATAGGGCGAACAGGCAACTTCGCCACTGCCCACCAGGCAATGTTACCTTGCACATCGCCATACATCAGGTTGAGGCCGGGGGAAGAAAACAAGGAAGCTGCATGTTCGGCACTGGCGAAATTTTTTGCGTGGTTCAATTCGTAGGCCGCTTGCAAGGCTGTGTTGGGAAGTTGGTTGAGCAACCATGATAGTGCTGTGGGCTTGCTCTCGTCTGTAAATTCAATTGCCTCGTTGATAATATTTCCGTGGGGCGTTACGGGTATCGTAATCTCTACATCGGTTTCTCCTTTCACTTTGATCAGTTCCTTGCGCCACGCAACATCCACCCATTCGCCTTTGTACTTTACCTTGCCGTTGTCATCCATTTCCTCTATAAAGAAATCGGTGTCGTCATTTTCAAACATGGTGAGGCCCCATCCACAAAAATCAGTTTGTCCCAGCAGCCCAAACGGAATGCCGGCAATGTGATGGCCATAAAAACGAAAACCCGGAGCCTCCAGGTGCGCCTCATACCACACGGCAGGTTGTGCAAAACCGATGTGCGTGTCGTTGGCCAAAATAGGAAAGCCAGAAGCGGTGCGATCACCGGCAATCACCCAACCGTTGCTTCCCTGCCAAAGGGGAACTGGAATTTTTTCGAGGGCATCGCTGAAAAAAGCAATCAGCGAATCGGTGGCATTGCTTTTGGCTTGTCCGTTGAAGTTTTTAATTATTTCAGCATTGGGCGGGGTTTGCACCGCTAGGTCTTTGAGATATGTTTCGCCCAACTCATTTCTGATTTTTTCCAGCACAGGATCTACACGCAAGCCTTCGGCAAACCCGAACGACATGAAGCCAACAGCGAGATATATATCTTCCGGTTTAAATTCTGCTTTGGGTATGCCGATGATGGTAAACTCCAACGGAGTTTTTCCGGTTTTAATAAATTGGTTGATTCCTTTCTGATAGGCATGTGCTGCCTTTTGAAAAGCAGCTGTGTCGCCACTCAAATATTTTTCGGCATGTTCCCTCGCAAATTTGTTGATGCCCAACGTGCGGAAAAGTTTGTCGGTCTTCAATAGATCGGGGCCGAGTATTTCAGCCAATCTTCCACTGGCTGCCCTTCGTATCATCTCCATTTGAAAGAGCCGATCTTGTGCATGCACATAGCCAAGCGCGTAATAGGCATCTTCATCGGTTTGCGCATAGATGTGCGGCACACCATAGTCATCATACAAAACTTCTACGGCTGCTGTAAGGCC
>JAYVAI010000482.1:0-7269 GCA_043751075.1 Cyclobacteriaceae bacterium
GTTTTGATTTCCTGATCGGCCACCATCTCACCATTTTTATGAAGCAGAACAAACCCGAAGCTGGCATCTGCTTTTCCCAATTGAGCCCGGTAAGAAAAAAAATTTCCCATCCCCAGCAATTCATTTTTTCCATCCCCGTTAAGGTCATCGTGGACAAAACCTTGCACCGATGAAAACTGGCTAACGGCCGGTAAATCTTTGAGGAGAAACTGGCCCCTATTGTTTTCAAGCCAAGACGATTTTAAGGTAAATGCTGAGTACTTGTAGCTGTTTGCCAATTGGCTATTGGGCACTATGTCCGTCAGTGTTGCCCGGGCATAATCTTCGTATTTGATAAACTTCTTTCGCAAAGGGTTCATCTGCTCCAACATTTCATCGCGACTGGGCATGGGATAACTCTCTCCTTGTATATAATAGCAAAGAATCGGATCCAACCTTCCATCGGAATTAAAATCACCTGCATATAATTCAATAGGTTGTGATGGTGATGCTTTGAACGGCAGGTTTTCTCCGGCATTGCCTAGGAAATAATCCGGATCGCCATCCTCATCCATGTCTGCCTCGTAAATACAATTCCACCATCCATTACTATGCGAAAGCGACTGCTCACATTCATCGCAGGGAATCAATTTTCCTTTTTCATTAATGAAAATCCGGATCGGCATCCACTCGCCAACCAATATCAAATCGGGCCATCCATCGTTGTTGTAGTCACTCCAAAGGGCATCGGTAATCATGCCTGGGTTTTCCAGTGCCGGATTGATTTGTGAAGTGATGTTCACAAATTTCACGATGCCATTTTTGGTATCATTCCTAAGCAAATAGCTTCTAGGGATATTCGGATACAAGGAACCCATTTGCCTACCACCAACAAATAAATCTTGGTCTCCATCTTGATCATAATCACCAGCTACTACACAACTACCACTGGTATATTCAATTGGTAAACTTTTTACTGACCGGACAAAATCTCCCTTTCCATTATTCAGGTAAAGGCGATCTTGGTAAAGGGAGTCGTGAGGCAAGTTCATCCCACCGCTGACAACATATAAATCGAGGTCATGATCGTTGTCGGCATCAAAAAACAAACTGCCCATATCTTCCTTCATCGCCTCGCCTGACCATGGTTGCAGTCCGGATTTTTTAAATGCCGCATTGTCTTGTCCGAAAAATAAGGATCCTGCTTGCCCGGAAGTACCCCCTATATAAACATCATCGTTCCCATCGCCATTGGTATCGCCAATAGAAAGTTTACCCCCCAGTCGTGAAAGTTGGTACAGGAACAACCGATTATTTTTAAAGTCCACATAGTCGTCCTCTTGGTGAATGAAATTGATTCCGGAACTTTCGGTGACATCGATCATCCGCGTTGCATTGGGTAAGTAGCCTGCAGGAAAGTTTACATCCTTTGCAGAATTTTGGTCAATAGTGATTTGTTGGTTTGTGGCCACTTGGTTTAATATGGAAAAAGTGCCATCAGGCCATTCTACTTTAACTTCCTCCAACTGGTGAACGGGACCAACTCCAACCGTAAGGATAGGCTCTATGGAAGATTGATAGCCCCGGGAATAATAGGCTTCTTGGAAAATAGTTTTCCCTCCGGCTTTAATCCATATTTTTGATCCGAGCCCATACGTATTGGCACCATTTCCCTTCAACTTGATTTTAATATAGCGATTGCCCGACAGGGCTTCATTGTTGTTTCGATATACCAATGGATAATCGTTAAGGCAATTGGCGATAACATCTTGGTCACCATCATTATCGAGGTCGGCATACGCTGCGCCATTGGTTATAGCTTTTCGGGAAAATCCCCAATCCTTCGTTTGGTTTGTAAATTTTATCCCATCCTCATTACGGAATATATAATTGGTCAATTTGGTTTGCGGAAGCTGCTGGATTATCGCCACATAATCCACTTCCATATTTTCCCTCTTGGCTTCTTGATAAATATCCCCGGTGTATTTCATAAAATCGAGGTTGGTAAAATCACGGAGGAATCCATTGGAAATAAAAACGTCTTTGAGCCCATCATTGTCAAAATCAGTCAATAGGGGAGACCAACTCCAATCGGTGTTTGATATTCCGGCCAATTGCCCAATCTCACTAAAGCGGGGTAAGCTGTCATATGCAAACCCTCTGTTGATTTGAAGAGTGTTTCGCATGTATTGGTGATGGTACCCGCTATCAATCGCCAGGCGATGTTTGTCGAATTCATCGGGGCCTCGCAATAATTTTTGTCGGTAGTTGTCTTCGGGTAGCATGTCGAGCACAAGGATGTCCTGTAGTCCATCGTTGTTAATATCGGCAATATCCGAACCCATAGAAAACTTCGATAGGTGGCCGAACAGGGTGTGGGAGCGTTCCGAAAATGTTCCGTTTTTGTTATTGATGTAACAAAAGTCCTGTTCCTCAAAATCATTGGTTACATAAATATCAGGATAGCCGTCAAAGTTCAAGTCACTAATGGAAGCACTCAGCCCGAAATTCAATCCGCTCCCATGAATACCGGATTCTTTGCTGACTTCGATAAATTTATTACCCTCATTGCGATAAAGTTTGTTTCCAAAATAAGGATGCCTAAGGTTCCGCAACCGGTTTGTATTGAAGAAGGGCGTATAGAACATGTTGGCATGGTTCAACAGAAACATATCCAAGTCTCCATCCCGATCATAATCCAAAAAATAGGCTTGAGACGAGAACGTGCCGATGGCATCAACACCATATTCTTCAGCGCGGTCTGTAAAGGTGGGCAGTTCCCCAGGCTGGCATCCGCTGTTGATGAACAACTGGTTGGCTCGTTTGGAATATTGCTTAATAATAGGGCGATTATATCCTTCACCTGGTGCATTGCCCGAGTAGCAAACGTAAACATCAAGCCAGCCGTCCCCATTTACATCGCACATAGTAACCCCGGTTTTCCAGTCTGGCCTTCCTTCCAATCCTGTATGCGAGGAAATGTCTTTGAATTTAATATCCCCTAGGTTGAGGTACATTTTATTGGGCGCGGAGTTGGCCGAGAAATATAAATCCACCAACCCATCGTTATTGATATCCCCTGCGGCTACTCCTCCTCCATTATAAATGTACTCATAGGTCAAAATGTTGTTGTGTTGGTTTTCAACAATGTTATTTTGAAAACCTATTCCCGCTTCTTGCACATTGATCTCGGTAAATTGTTTGGGCAGGGGATTGCATTGAGACATGACCAGTAGCACCAAACCAGCTATTAGTATCGCTCCATTGCTTGGTGAATTCCGAAGACTCATGATGAAAGATATGTTTAAGCAGAATAATTAAAGTTAACCAGATGGCAAATTGGAAATGCAATCAATTCAATCATCGACTTGAACTGTACGGGGTTTACCCAAAAAGTCGTACATCGTGATTGACTTAACTTCATTAGGGATAACCATCATTCGCGAGGATTGGGAAAGATATCCCGAACCATAATACAACTCTACCCTTTCCTTTTTTCCGTTGAGGTAAGTCCATTCCGCCCAACTGTCCGTGGGCAGTGCCATTATTTTTCTTTTTGATACAAGAGTTGTCATTTTAAAAACCTTTAGGCTGTCCCTGTTTTGTGTTGAAATAATGATTTCACCATTTATGCCGTTCAGTTTTGCCAAGGCTTTTGCATCGCCCCTCACTTGAAATCCACTGGAAGTTGTATTCAAGAGTTTTAGGCCGCCCAGACCATCGCCCAATAAAGTGATTCCGTTACAGGCATCATACCTTCCGGAAAACACCTCATTGCCATAATCATTTCCAACCATTAGTACATCGCTGTTACCATCATTGTTTACATCACTAACCAAAATACCGTTTATGGGTGCTACTTGAACGCCTTGCGGCAAGGCCTTGATTTCAAATTTGCCATGCCCTAAGTTTTCAACATAACTGGTCAATGGATAATTGACTGAAAGAACAAGCATATCGGCAATATTATGAGGTTTCAATAAATTTTTCATGGTGACCGAACCGTACTTCTTATAGCTGCTAAACTGGTTGCGAAATATAGGGCTCTGCCCATTCAACTCATCCCAGAAGTGAACGGGGTATTCATCCATTTCCCCTTTCTCCGATTTAAAATAACAACTCAATATGGGATCTATACTTCCATTGGAATCAAAATCTTTTCCGTAAACCCTTAAGGGATGAGCTTGTGAAATCCCGTAATAATTATTCAAGCCAAGGTTGCCCACTACATAATCCGTATCGCCATCTTTATCAAAGTCGGCTGCATTGATGCTGTTCCACCATCCAGTCAATCCTTCCAGATTGGTATCCCTCTGTTTGAGGAATTTAGTTCCATCATTTTTAAACATCGTTATTGGCATAAACTCACCCACCACCATCAAATCCAAATTGCCGTCATTGTCAAAGTCTGTCCACAAGGCATCTGTTACCATGCCGACCTTTGACAATTCTGGAGCTATGGAAGAAGCTATGTCCTTGAATGTTCCCCCATTATTTTGCAGCAAATAGCTTTGGGACGGGAACGGATATGACCCGGTAACCACCCGCCCTCCAACAAACAAATCCAGGTCGCCATCCTTATCCATATCGGCTGCCCGTACACAGGAACCACTGGCAGTAGTTTCCGGCAAGGAGGATTCATCCCAAGTAAAATTTCCCTTTCCATTGTTTTTGTAAAGGCGGTCTTGATAGTTGGGGTCGCCAGCTTCAAATTCATAACTGCCACTTACAGTGTACATATCTTGGTCACCGTCATTGTCAGCGTCAAAAAACAACAACCCCTCATCCTCAGAATACTTTTCCTTTTTCTTGATCCAAGGGGACGCTTTAAATCGGCCTTCCTGATCCTGGATGAACAACATCCCATTGAACATAGATGATCCCCCAACTACAAAATCTTCCAAAGCATCTCCATTAAGATCGCCAACGGCAAGGCTTGGGCCAGCCTGGGAGAATTTATGGGGCAAGGTTCTTTGTTTATAGAAATCAACTTTGTCCCACTCCTGGTGGCGATACTGAATGCCTAACTCATGGGACACTTCTCGGTAGAGGGCGGCTTCTTTGAACCTTGTCCCTCGTTCATCCAGGTGGCCGCTATCAGAATGATCGTACACAATATTCAATACTTGATCAGCAGAAACATTGAGCATTGATTGAACACGGCCATCAGGCCATTGCACTGTCAAAGTATCCACTATGGAATAAGGCCCAACACCAAAATGAACAACATCTTCCACGGTAGATAAATATCCACGGTAAACAGAATGATCGTGATACTGCTTTATTCCATTACCATATTTCAGGGTTATTTTTACACCAAGGCCAGACTTTACTTTTTCTCCTCCTGATAATTTAATTCGCAAATAATGGTTTCCCTTTTCGGATTTGCCTTTTGAATACAATGTGTTCTCATATAAAAATGCCTTATCATTAATGTTATTGACCACGTAATCCAAATCGCCATCGTTGTCCAGATCGGCAAACGCAGCACCATTGGAAAAAGAAGGGCGTTGCATTCCCCACTCCTCTGTGACATCTGCAAAAGTTAAGTTTCCGTTGTTCTTAAAGGCATAATTGGAAATCTTAAGAACGGGAATGGAATCAATCAACGACCGGTGGTGCTGAAATGCACCCACTTCCCGCTTGAACATGACATAATCTTTGTCGGTAACATCTTTGGGAAACCCGTTGGTAATTAAGAGGTCCCGGTAGCCATCATTGTCCACATCCACGAACAAAGGAGACCAACTCCACTCTGTCTGGTAGATACCGGCCATTTGCCCCAATTCACTAAACGTTCCATCGCCATCATTGACATAGAGCATATTCCGCATATATTGGAATTCGTAGTTGTACTCTATGTTGTTTACATAATTAAAATAGGTTGCCCCACCACCTGAGACTGTTTTTTTTCTCAGGTTTATTTCCGGCAACATATCGAGTGCGATGATATCCACGCATCCATCATTATTGATGTCCGCTACATCGTTTCCCATAGAGAATAACGCCTGGTGTTTAAGCCTGCTCTTAATTTGGTTGGTGAAAGTACCATCCTGGTTATTGATGTACAGTAAATCGTTTGAAAGATAATCGTTCCCAATAAATATGTCCGGCCAACTGTCTTGGTTTATATCGGCAATGGCTATGCCCAATCCGTAACCTTCAAAACGGATACCGGCATCTTTGGTAACGTTGGTGAAGGATCCGTTGCCATTGTTCCTGTACAATTGATCATTGTTCAGTGCTGTGCCGTCTGTAATTTTTGGTCTGTAATTGCTTGGTATCAAATCATTCTCAAGGTTTGTTAATACATAAAGATCAAGGTCGCCATCCTTATCATAATCAAGAAATGCTGCGTGCTGGCTGTAACCCATATCAGCGATACCATATTGCTTGGCTTGGTCTTCAAAAACAGGGATACCGTGGGCATTGATTCCCTTGTTTATAAAAAGCACGTTTGCCCTTTTAAGTGAGTCTTTATCTATTGTGGCGCACACATAGATATCCAGCTTCCCATCTGCATTCACATCGGCCAAGGCCACACCAGCATTCCATTTGCCATTGCCACTTATTCCGGCCGCAACTGTAACATCTTCAAATTTTAAATTGCCCTTGTTCAGATATAGCCGGTTGGGCACCATGTTTCCAGTAAAGAAAATGTCGCTCAGGCTATCATTGTTAAAGTCGCCAATAGCAACCCCACCTCCATGGTACATGTATTGGACGGTTAAAATATTGATAGAGTCTTTCTCGGTCACGGTGTTTTCAAACTCAATTCCTGATTGGTCTGCGGGAACAAGCCTAAAAAGTTTTGTGTCTTCAGAACAACTGGCGAACCCAGTTAGCAGGATAAGAAAGCAAATTCGGGTAAACATCACGTGAATAAACAGAGTATAAATAGATAAAAAAAGCCACCCGGAGCACCGGGTGGCCAAAAGTTAAGTGCAGTCAATTTCTAGTACAATGGATTTTGAACCAAGTTCTTGTTCTTATTCATTTCGTCCTGAACAATAGGGAGGAAATACATCTTATTGTTCCATGAGCGATCTTGTAGTTTAAGTCTTGCATAAGTTACTGGACCGACTAAAGGTTGCGTTATTACTATTCCGTTTATATTTCTGCCAAAGGCCGTAGGGGCAATCATCCATCGTCTTACATCGAAATATCGGTGCTGTTCAAAAGCTAGCTCAATCCTTCTTTCATTGCGATACCTATCAATCAGTGCAGTCCCTGCGTCCGTAATATCAGGCATACCCGCACGATTCCGGAGTAGATTCAAATAAACTTTGG
>JAYVAI010000483.1:0-2796 GCA_043751075.1 Cyclobacteriaceae bacterium
AGAAGGCTCGAAGTAAGCTCAGCCACCCCGGCAAGGGATTGAAGCGGAAATCCTTTTTTTGGGTCGGCCGAGCAGCGTGGGGAGAAAAAAGATTGGAGCGGAAAGCCCAGCCCCGATTTTTATCGGGGTGCCGCCAAATAATATAGAATCAGCTGGGTTAGATTTATCGCTATTTCACCCATAAACATTTCACCGCCAAACAATTCAATAAAACCTGATAACCAAGTTTGTATTCAATTTACAAAAACCTACTTTTGCGCCTGCATTTACGGTAGGCAAGGGCCTGATTTTGTAATGGCATCTGTCACCCAACAAATTTTTAAACCAACATTTAACCATGGCTAATAAAGGTAGGATAACCCAGGTAATCGGTCCGGTGGTGGACGTGGCTTTTGACGAGCCCGGCACCAAGCTCCCCAACATTCTTGATTCATTGGAAGTAACAAAAGCAGATGGCACGCTGGTGGTGCTCGAAACACAGCAACATCTTGGCGAAGACCGGGTGCGCACCATTGCCATGGAAGGAACGGAAGGACTTGTGCGCGGCATGAAAGTGACCGACACCGGCTCGCCCATTCAAATGCCTATTGGTGACGATATCAAAGGCCGGCTTTTCAATGTGATTGGCCAGGCCATTGACGGCATGAAGCAACCGAAAGGTGAAAAAACATTGCCCATCCACAGGTCGGCACCTTTGTATGAAAACCTCTCTACCTCGCAGGAAATATTATATACCGGCATTAAAGTTATTGACCTGATCGAGCCTTATTCAAAAGGGGGCAAGATCGGTTTGTTTGGTGGTGCGGGTGTTGGCAAAACGGTGTTGATCCAGGAGTTGATCAACAACATTGCCAAGGCATATTCTGGCCTGTCGGTATTTGCCGGTGTGGGCGAGCGCACGCGTGAAGGAAATGATTTGCTGCGCGAGATGATCGAAGCAGGCATTGTGGATTATGGCCCGGAGTTTATGAAGTCGTTGCATGCCGGTGGTTGGGATCTTTCAAAAGTTGATCATGCCAAGCTGAAGGAATCAAAGGCGACCTTTGTGTTTGGCCAGATGAACGAACCCCCGGGCGCGCGCGCGCGTGTTGCCCTTTCGGGATTGACCGTGGCCGAATATTTCCGCGATGGTGATGGCACCGGCAAAGGCCGCGACATACTTTTCTTTATCGATAATATTTTCCGTTTCACACAGGCAGGTTCTGAAGTGTCGGCACTGTTGGGCCGCATGCCATCAGCTGTGGGATACCAACCTACGCTTGCCTCGGAAATGGGAGCCATGCAAGAGCGCATAACGTCAACAAAAAATGGTTCGATCACATCGGTGCAGGCCGTTTACGTTCCTGCCGATGACTTGACCGACCCTGCACCGGCCACTACGTTTGCCCACTTGGATGCCACTACGGTACTAAGCCGTAAGATTGCCGAGTTGGGGATTTATCCTGCTGTGGATCCGTTGGATTCAACATCACGGATTTTGCGTGCCGATATAGTTGGCGAAGAGCATTATAATTGTGCGCAGCGTGTGAAACTTACTTTGCAACGCTACAAAGAATTGCAAGACATCATTGCCATTTTGGGTATGGATGAGTTATCGGATGAAGATAAACTTACCGTGTCGCGGGCAAGACGTGTGCAGCGTTTCTTGTCGCAACCCTTCCACGTGGCCGAAGCCTTCACAGGATTGAAAGGCGCACTGGTGGATATCAAAGACACCATCAAAGGGTTTAACATGATCATGGATGGCGAAGTGGATCACCTGCCTGAAATGTCTTTCAACTTGGTGGGCAACATAGAAGAGGCCATTGCCAAAGGCGAGAAAATGATGGCTGACGCGAGATAATTAGTTGATGAAATTGATTTGAAGATTTGAAAATGTCTTCATCTTCAAATTTTCAAATCGAAAAATTTTCAAATTGAGTTTATGCAATTAGAGATAATAACACCTGATAAAAAGATTTTTGAAGGGGAAGTATCGGTGGCCACCTTTCCGGGCGAAGACGGATCTTTCCAGGTTCTTAACAACCATGCCCCATTGGTAGGGTTGCTCAAAGCGGGCGTTGTGGAATATAAATCGAAACAAGCGGCAAGTCAAATCAGGATAACGGGTGGTGTGGTAGAAGTGCTCAAGAACAAAGTGATTGTTCTTGCTGATGGCGTAGTTGAGTAGAAAAATATCAGCTCGAAAAAAAATGGAACCCGGTGATGAGCCGGGTTCTTTTTATTTCCAACAATTATGGCAAAATTGGTTCAAAAGTTCCTACCCCGATCAAATAGGATAACAATTGCAACTCCAACTTTTGCGGTTTTTTCAGCTTAGCGTAAAAATCGCATCTGTGTCGTGAACCAGTTGACACAATTGCACACAGAAATTGGGTTCTTTTTTATAGCTTTCTTTTCACAAATCAGAAAATGCCATGAAATTAATCTTGCCCCTACTTCTTTTACCGTACTTGCTTTGCTCCCAAACAAAACCGATTGAGCCGGTGAGTTTTTCGGAGGTGACCATCACCGACAACTTTTGGAAGCCCCGCATTGAGCAAGTGGCCACCACTACCCTCGAAGCCTGCATCTATCAAACAGAAATAAAAACTGCGCGCATCCGCAATTTTGAAGTAGTGGCCGGTACGCGCAAAGGAAAGTTTGAAGGGATTTTTTACGATGACTCGGATGTGTTCAAAGCCTTGGAGGCCATCGCCTACTCGTTGAAAAACAAACCCAATCCAACATTGGAAAAAAAAGCCGATGAGTGGATCGCCAAAATCGCATCGGCTCAACAGGCGGACGGATATATCA
>JAYVAI010000484.1:0-47173 GCA_043751075.1 Cyclobacteriaceae bacterium
ATAATTCCCGGCAAGGAAGACGATAATCTTTGCATCAAAGCCTATCATCTTTTACAAAACGGATTTGATATTGGCCCGGTAAAAATCCATTTGCACAAAGTGTTGCCCACCGGGGCAGGGCTGGGCGGAGGATCGGCCGATGCAGCCTTTACGTTGCGCTTGTTGAGTTCCATTTTTGATTTGCGCCTTACGGCAGATGTGTTGCGCGGCTTTGCTTCGCAGCTTGGCAGCGACTGTTCTTTTTTTATTGGAGATAAACCGATGCTTGGTAGTGGACGTGGAGAGCAACTTGCAGGATTGCCATTGAGCCTGAAAGGATATTATTTGGTGCTGATAAAACCTGATATTCACGTTTCTACTTCTGAAGCCTATCAGGGTGTGAAGCCGCACGTTGCCGCTCAAGCACTTTCAGAAATTTTGAAACGCCCAATCAAGGAATGGAAAGAATATTTGATAAATGATTTTGAAAAATCGGTGTTTGAAAAATATCGGGCCATCAGGGAAATCAAGAAAAAACTTTATGATAGCGGTGCGCTGTATGCCAGCATGAGCGGATCAGGCTCTTCTGTGTTTGGGATTTTTAAGTCGCAGGTAGAATTGGCGAATGAGTTTATAGGGATGCAATGTTGGGCGGGTTATCTAAAATGAGTTTATGCTCTTTCTATTCCTTTGATAGGCTTCAACAGTTTCAGCAGGTTAAAGATTTAGGCTTCGGAATAAAATACTATTTTTGTTAAAACAAATAAAATGCAAACGCTTCTTGTTGAAATTGATTCTCTCGCTAAAGCAAAACAGCTTACAGCCGTACTTTCATCAATGGATTTTGTAAAGAAAGTTTCGTCCCACGGTAAACGAAAAGCATTGGTATCTGCTTTACAGGAACACGAAATCATAAAAAAATCCATTGTAAAAAGGAAGAACAAAGCAATTGCCAAATACTTGTAATGAAAGAAAGCCAGCGTGATATTGGTAGTGCTTATAATAAAACTGGGATCAATGAGGAGTTGTACTTTCTCTTTCTTTGCCAGTAGATTGGGAAAAGGAGAATCAAATCATTTAGCAAATTCCATTTCATAATGAAGCAGCATCAAGTCTTCACCTTTTACGGCAAACTCTGAAATAGTTTCTCCAAACTTATCAGCAAACTCTACCTCGAATACACCTTGTGCCAATTGCATAATGATGGTACCCACTTGCCCAAAAACCACTTTTTTTCCCGGCTCGTCTTTAAGGATGGCAACCGTATCATATAATTTTAGTTGTTCTCTTTTCATTTTTTTATTCTTTTAATAAAACACGTAGTCAATCGAGGATAACCTTCGCTAGTTCTAATTATCCAACCCGTGTTAATTACGGCTACTTTCTGAAAGATACTGATTTTCATAATTACTGAAAAGCGTTCACCAAATTCGTCTTTCTCTTTTATTGTACAATCATTTTCAGAAAGCCCTACCTGGATGGCGTCTTTTAATAGATCAGCCTCGCTCGCTCCAATGCCTAAAACCGATTTAAAAATCAGTGCTTTTTCCTTTCCGTAAGGATGGAATTCATTGAGACAATACTCTGTCAATTTCTCCAAGCTTATATAAGCCTTGTCATGGTTTTTTAATTTACCCATGATTCAAATCTAATGACTTACACTGTTCAAAAAAAAATAGAGAGTGTATTTCAAAATAGAACAGTGTTGAACTCAATTGAGATTTGCGCAATCTGTCTTTTACCTCCTGCCTGGGTTCTTGTCCTCTCGAACCAATTTTTGATCACAATTGGCTTTTAGGGGATACCTCAGTGGAATTGATAATCAAAGATTTTAAAAGGGTTACTTTTGGATACCTTACCGGGATTCCTAATAAATGAACACAGCAATATCTATATTGATCGTAGAAGATGAACCGCTCATTGCCGATGACATAGCGAGCACACTCACCGAAAAAGGCTACGGCATTATGGGGCCGGTGGACAATGCCGATGAAGCTTCGGCTTTGCTTTCCAAATCCAAACCAAGCCTGGTGTTGCTCGACATATAAATAAAGGGCAATCGCGATGGGGTACAGTTCGCCTCGGAGGTACGCACCAAGCACAAGCTCCCGTTTATTTTCATCACTTCTTTTTATGACCGAGCCACGCTGGACCGCGCCAAGGCCACCGAGCCACAAGCTTATATCTTAAAACCATTTGATGAGCGCGACTTGCTTATCAATGTAGAGATGGCGTTGTACAAATTTAAAAAGCAACCCCTGTCATCGGAGAAATTTTTTGTGAAAGAGAAAAATGAAATGGTGGCATTGGAGGCCAAAGACATTTTGTATGTGGAGGCGTTCGACAATTACGCCAAAGTATTTACGGCCAATCAATCGTACATTATAAGCCACACCCTGAAGCAAGTGGAAGAAAACCTTTCCGCAAAAACGTTCTTGCGCGTTCACCGCTCTTACCTGGTGAATTTTGAAATGGTAACGTCTATTAATGAAACCAACATTTGCATTGGCCTTATCAAAATCCCGTTGTCGCAGGCCTACCGCATGGAGTTGATGGAGCGGATTACAGTGCTTTAAAAATCCTACTTTGTCATTGAAGTCGAGTGTTCCCCTTGGAGTTGGGGCGGACTAAAAAGTCGCAATTGGATCGAAGTGTAATACCGGGCTTTGACCCGGTATCCCGTAAATCGCACGTAAATCGAGATCGCGGCTCAAGGCCGCGATGACGGAAGCGACTTTTTAGCCGCCCCCTATAGGTTAGGGGTTAGGTTTCAAGGCACTGAGCGATAAAATATTTTCTAAGCCTACCTCACGCCCCGCCCACCCGTACGAAAAGTAGCATTGACCTCTGCACCAAATTGCCTGTCGGATGTCCTTAATGTAGTGGCACCGTAACCCACTTCCCCTCCACGCCATCCACTGCCTGCAGCCTGGGTCACTCCTGTGGTTCCCCCATAAATTGCATTCGCTACACTTCCGGTGTTGTTGCCATTGATGCCGGGCCAGAAGTCAACATTGGCGTGGCCGCTCGTGTTGAGTTCACCATTTCCCAATACGCCCGTGAAACTCCGGCCTGCCACATTGCCGATAGTCACTGGCCGCTCATAAGCGTTGCCGCTCATTTCCATCACTCCGTAGTAGGCAGCGCCTGCTGTTGCACGGTTGGAAGAGCCGGTGGCAAAAATCCCGCTCCGCAGCATGGCCGATGAACTCGTGGTGGTGTAAGCTGCATTGCCAACGGTGCCACTCGCGTTGCTGGCAATTTCGGTTGACTGTGCGCTGGCCGCAAGTGTGTAGGTTGTAGCAAACAAGGTTGTTGTTCCCCACGCATATTCATTCAGCAAGGTGGCGGTTGGGCCACGGCAAATTTTTTCAAATTCAAGTTCGGTCATGGGGCGGAGCGCGGCCCAATCCAAGTAAGCACAAAGCATTGGCCACGTGGCGTTGTTGAGGGCTATCCATTCGCCATCGGTACTTTCGTCAAACACATTGTCGGCATCGCCATCGAGGCCATACACCGCAGGGGCTGTTGTGCTCACACCCGGAGTTACTATTTCTATAAACGTCCGAAAGGAAGCACTCAATGCGTTGGTGCCAACAGCACTGCTTGGTGCGGTGGTTGTATTGAAAGTTTGCTGCGTGTAGGTAAGAGTGTTTAAGAAATCAGCATAACCGCGTTGTGAGATTTCATACTTCATGCAATAAAAGCCCGCGAGGCCGGTGGGGAACAAGGCATTGTCTATCGTGCCATTGTCGTCCGTATCGAGGCCGCCATCGCCATCAATGCCAATGCCGATGGTTTCAATTTGCGCATCGTCATAAATATTGGCATCGGTGCGCACATCGCTCAGCAAAGCAGTTGAAACCTGCACGGAGGTGTTGCCGGCAGCAGCATGAAACGCATTGGCGGATTCGGTTGTGCCGTTGCCATCGCCCACAAAAAAATTTCCTGGTGGGATATATACCATCTCTACGCCAAACACCTGCACATCAAAAACACCATCATACACGGTAACGCCCAGGCGCACATCGGTGAGCGATACATTTCCCGAACCCGTGGCAGAGCGATAGATAAAAGCACCTTTCAAATCAGCAGGCACACTGACAGCATAACCGGCAGCAATGGCGTTGTTGGCATTGGTAAGGTGGAGATGTTTCCAAAGGCCATCCACATCTTTGTATTTGATGAACACCCACACGGCATCGTGGTTGGCGGTGAGTATGGACGTGCGCCACGAATTTTCCCAACTCAGATCAAATGCAATTTGCGTATAGCTGCCATTGGCATGGGAGGTGATGTTGGAGATAACCACGTTGTTGGCCACAGTGGTGGCTGCTGCCGAAACGAAAAGGAGTAATGTGATCAGGTGTTTCATTTATTTTTTCATTTCAAGTTTATCTTTGGTTCGTTGGTGAAGAACCTGCCTACTGGACAGGCACTAACGAAGGCGAGGCCCCCCGAGCAGGCGTCTGACACCTTTGAGGTGTCTGACGCCTTTTACCGATGTCTATCAAAAAAAGAGGAGCGTAGGAGGCAATCATCTTACCCCACGGCAACCAAAATGAGAATTACCACCATTGAAGCCACCAGCTGCAGCTTCTTGTCTATCGGAAACCCGCATTTCTTGAATTCCAGAACTGAAAGTAAAACTTCCTCCCCTTCTTCCGCTTCCTGCGTCAACAGTTGCACCGGTAGTGCCACCGTAAGTCGTATTGGCAATAGTTGCATTACTGTTTCCGTTAATGCCCGGCCAATAATCTACATCTGCATTGCCGGCAGCATTGAGTGAACCATTTCCGAGGTTTCCCCTGAAACTTCTGCCGGCAACATTTCCAACACTTACCGGCCTTTCATCCAGGTTGCCACTCATTTCCATTACACCATAATAAGTAGCACCAGACTGTGTTCTGCCACTGGTAGCCGTTGCAAATATTCCATTTCGTACCGGATTTTCATGAGTACCATCGTGAATGGCATTTCCCACTGATGCAGAGGCATTTGAGATGGTTTCAGAATTTTGAGCAGCATTGGCCAATATATAAGGTGTCCAATTGATAGTAGTGGTTCCCCAAGCCCTTTCACCTGTTACCGGAGTTGGGGTGCCACGGCATGCCTTTTCAAATTCAAGTTCAGTCATGGGCCTTAGTGCAGCCCAGTCTAAGTATGAACACATATTTTGCCAGGACAAACCGCCACAGGCTATCCATTCGCCATCGGCTGCCTCATCGAATATGTCATTTCCATTGTAATCAAGCCCATAGATTGCCGGCAAAGTATTATCTGCCCCCGGTGTTTTAACTTCTATATGAATCCTGTTGAAGCTTCCAATAGCTAGTGTGCCCGTTGCGCTATTGGGAGGAAATCCCAAGGTTGTGCAGGTTGTTTGTTGATTGTATGTCAAGGTATTCAAGAAATCGCGGTAGGCGCCCTGCGAGAGTTCATACTTCATGCAAAAAAATGATAGATACCCGGTTGGAAAGAAAGCATTGTCAACGCCACCATTATCATCTGTATCTAAGCCTCCATCTCCGTCAATACCAATACCCGTTGCTTCAATCTGGGCATCATCATTGGCATTAACATCAACTCTAATATCGCTTACCAATGAGCTTGTAATCTGAACTGCGGAATTGGTAACACCAGAGTGAAATGCATTGGTGGTTTCTGTTGTGCCATTCCCATCCCCGATATAAAAACTCCCTTGCGGGATGTATGCCATCTCAATACCAAACACTTTAATATCAAACGAACCGGAAGTTACAGGAACGCCAATCCGCACATCGGTGAGTGTAACATTGCCCGATCCATCTGCCCATCACAATAACCTTCAGCGAAAGCGTGACCGGATTTTTAGTGGGCGATATTGGCGTGGTGAACGGAAGTGCAGGAACATTTGCGGGGAGTGGAACAACTTATACAGCCAACATTACTCCGACAGTACCAGGTACAGTTACAGTAAGCGTTGCCGCGAATGTGGCTACCGATGCAGCGACCAATGGAAACACGGCAGCAACCAATCTTACAAGAGTGTTTGACAATGTTGCGCCAACGGTAATTATTTCTTCAACGGCAAGCAATCCAACCAATGCCGTCATTCCTGTTACCATAACCTTCAGCGAAAGCGTGACCGGATTTGTTGTTGGGGATATTGGTGTGGTGAACGGAAGCGCGGGAACATTCGCGGGAAGCGGAACAACTTATACAGAGAACATCACACCGACAGGGCCAGGTACAGTAACGGTGAGCGTGGCCGCGAATGTGGCTACCGATGCCGCGACCAATGGAAACACGGCAGCAACCAATCTCACAAGAGTGTTTGATAATGTTGCTCCAACGGTAATTATTTCTTCAACAGCCAGTGACCCAACCAATGCCGTCATTCCTGTTACAATCACCTTCAGCGAAAGCGTGACGGGATTTGTGGTTGGCGATATAGGCGTGGTGAATGGAACAGCAGGAACATTTGCCGGAAGCGGCACAACTTACACTGCGAACATCACACCGACAGGGCCAGGTACAGTAACGGTGAGCGTAGCCGCGAATGTGGCTACCGATGCAGCGACAAACGGAAATACTGCAGCGACCAATCTCACAAGAGTGTTTGACAATGTTGCGCCAACGGTAATTATTTCTTCAACGGCAAGCAATCCAACCAATGCCGTCATTCCTGTCACGTTTACATTCAGCGAAAGCGTGACGGGTTTTGTAGTGGGTGATATCGGAGTAATTAATGGCACTGCCGGAACCTTTGCGGGAAGTGGAACAACCTATACCGCCAACATTACTCCGACAGGACCAGGTACTGTAACCGTAAGCGTGGGTGCCAATGTTGCCACTGATGCAGCGACAAACGGAAATACAATTGCGACCAACCTTACAAGAGTGTTTGACAATGTGGTGCCAACGGTTGTGATAACATCCGCAGCGCCAGACCCCACAAGTGTTTCGCCAATTCCGGTTACGATAACATTTAGCGAAAGCGTGATTGGATTTGTGATGGCCGATATTACTGTGCTCAATGGCTCAGCCGGAAACTTTGCCGGCAGTGGCACAACCTACACAGTTGACATCACGCCATCGGGACAAGTAACGGTGAGCGTGAGTGTGGCCGCAGCCAAGGCAACCGATGCGGCACTTAACAGCAACACAGCTTCCAATACGTTGACAAGGGTTTACAACAATACCTCACCGACTGTAACTATATCTTCGACCGCCACTGAACCAACGAATGTCACGCCCATTCCGGTAACGATAACATTCAGCGAAAGCGTAACTGGTCTTATTGCAGGCGAAATAATAGTGACCAATGGCAGCGCAGGAACTTTTAGCGGAAGCGGCACCACCTACACGGCCAATGTTACACCCAGCGGGCAAGGAGCAGTGACCGTGAGTGTGGCAGCAAATTCGGCCATCAATGGAGCAACGATTGGAAACACAGTCTCCAATACACTGTCAAGGACTTTTGATACCGTGGCACCGACCCTTGTGATTTCTTCAAGCGCAACAGAGCCAACGAAAGTTACCCCGATACCAATTACCATAACATTCAGCGAAAGCGTAACGGGATTTGTAGTGGGTGATATTGTGGTGACCAACGGAAGTGCGGGAACATTTGCCGGGAGCGGCACAACTTATACTGCGAACATCACACCGACAGGACCAGGTACAGTTACAGTAAGTGTTGCCGCTACTGTGGCTACCGATGCAGCAACCAATGGAAATACAATTACGACCAACCTCACAAGAGTGTTTGATAATGTTGCACCGACCGTTGTGATTTCTTCAACGGCAACAGACCCAACGAATATCACGCCCATTCCCGTCACTATAACATTCAGCGAAAGCGTGACGGGATTTGTTGTTGGAGATATCGGAGTGATAAATGGAACGGCCGGAACTTTCGCAGGAAGCGGCACCACTTATACTGCGAACATTACTCCAACAGGCCAGGGAACAGTGACGGTGTTGGTTGCCGCCAATGTTGCCACCGATGCAGCCACAAATGGGAATACGGCCGCGACAAACCTCACGCGGGTGTTTGATAACGTTGCGCCAACAGTTGTCATCAGCAGCATATCATCAGACCCAACCAATGTTTCGCCCATTCCTGCTACCATCACATTCAGCGAAAGCGTGACCGGATTTATTGTGGGTGATATTACGGTGACCAATGGCACGGCCGGAACTTTTGCAGGAAGTGGAACAACCTATACCGTCAACATTTCTCCCACTGCAGCCGGGCCGGTAACCGTAGGCGTTGCAACCGCTAAAGCCACCGATGCCGCTACCAATAATAATGCAGCTTCTAATACATTAACAAGAACATACAACAATACTTCGCCAAGCGTAACCATCACTTCAAGCGCCACTGACCCTACCAATGTTTCGCCCATACCTGTCACCATTACCTTTAGCGAAAGCGTAACGGGTTTTATTACAAGTGAAATAATTGTGACCAATGGAACAGCCGGAAGTTTTAGTGGAAGCGGCACAACCTACACGGCCAACATTGCACCAACAACAGCGGGCGCGGTTACGGTGAGTGTTGCTGCCAATGTTGCTGTGAATGGTGCAAGCAACGGCAACACAGTTTCCAATACCTTGTCGAGGGTTTATGATAACGTTGTGCCCACAGTCATCATCACTTCAACCGCTCCAGACCCAACCAATGTTTCTCCCATTCCTGTTACCATTACCTTCAGCGAAAGCGTAACAGGATTTGTAGTAGACGATATTGTAGTGACCAACGGAAGCGCAGGCACCTTTGCGGGAAGTGGCACAACTTATACCGCCAACATTACTCCGTCAGGTGCGGGAACAGTAACGGTGAGCGTGGCCGCCAATGTTGCGACCGATGCAGCGACTAATGGAAATGCTGCTGCCGCAAATCTTGTGCGCACTTTCAATGGAACAGACACCACACCGCCAACGGTAACCATCACCAGTTCATCGGCAGACCCAACGAATAGCTCAACCATTCCTGTGACGATTACATTCAGCGAAAGTGTGACAGGATTTGTGGTGAGTGATATTATTGTGGCGAATGGAACAGCCGGAAGTTTTGCAGGAAGTGGAACAACCTACACCCTGAACATTACTCCAACAGCGGAAGGAATTGTAACGGTGAGCGTGGCCGCCAATGTTGCCACTGATGCAGCGACCAACGGAAATACGGCTGCGACCAATCTAACCCGTGTGTTTGATAACCTTGCGCCAACGGTTGTCATCAGCAGCACATCGGCTGAACCAACCAATGTTACTCCAATACCTGTTACGATTACATTTAGCGA
Organism: Cyclobacteriaceae bacterium; assembly: GCA_043751075.1. Classification (GTDB taxonomy): domain Bacteria; phylum Bacteroidota; class Bacteroidia; order Cytophagales; family Cyclobacteriaceae; genus ELB16-189. Next base: position 9,270 of record JAYVAI010000484.1, read on the forward strand.
AAGCGTTTCGGATTTTATTTTGGCCGACATCACCGTGGCCAATGGAACGGCAGGAACTTTTGCCGGAAGCGGAACAACATACACGGCCAACATTACTCCAACAGCGCAAGGAACAGTGACGGTGAGCGTGGCCGCGAATATTGCCACCGATGCTGCCACGAATGGAAATACGGCTGCGGCAAATCTAGCGCGTGTGTTTGACGATGTGGCACCAACGGTTGTCATCAGCAGCACATCCACGGAGCCAACCAATGTTACTCCAATACCTGTTACGTTTACATTCAGCGAAAGTGTTTCCAATTTTATTTTGGCTGACATAACCGTGACCAATGGAACGGCCGGGAACTTTGCCGGTAGCGGCACAACCTATACGGCTGATATTACTCCAACAGCAGTGGGTGCGGTGACGGTGAGCGTGGCAGCAAACACAGCTATTGATGGAGCCGCGAACGCAAATGCAGCATCGAACATATTAACACGTACTTATCAAACTGTAGCCCTATCCAATCAAACGATAACCTTCGATGTGCTTGCCAACAAAACATTGGGCGATGCGCCTTTTAACCTTTCGGCAACGGCAAGCTCTGCGCTGGCGGTTTCCTTTACATCGGCCTCGGACAAGATTACGATTTCAGGAACACAAGTTACTATGACCAAAGCAGGAAGCGTGACGATAACGGCCACTCAAGCAGGCAATGCTTCGTTCAATGCCGCACCTGCGGTGGACAGGACATTTTGTATCAACCCGGCCAAGCCCACGATAACGATGAGCGGTGCCGATACGGAAACGGTTGTGCTCACTTCCAGCAGTGCCACAGGCAATCAATGGTTTTTGAATGGCGCAATAATTTCGGGGGCAACGGCCAATACGTTGAATGTTACAGCCGCAGGAATTTATTCCGTACAAGTAACCGTTGAAACTTGCGTGGGCGCGAAAGCGACTGATTTCCCAGTGATTGTTACGGGGCTGGAGGCGGGCACGCATATATTAAAACTTTATCCCAACCCGGCATCGGAGCAAACTATTATTTCAATACCAGGCGGACGGGGAGGAAAAATATGGTTGTCGGATTTGCGCGGCATCAACGTGATTTCATTGACCTCGCAGGCGAAAGAAGAAGCCGTAAACGTAGAAGGGCTGAGTGCGGGGATTTATTTTGTGACCGTTACTACACCGAGAGGAGTTTACAGAACTCGTTTTATAAAAGAATAATTTTTTTTGAAACCCTTCAAGAGTGATATAAGGCGTCAGACACCTTTAAGGTGTAAGACGCCTCGATACGAGCTAAAATTTTAAGCCTTTGCGTAACTATATAGTTAATGAGTTAAAAAAAGCAGAAAAAATATGGACATGATTTAAATCTATCAATATGAAAACCGGAAAAATATTTTTGACAAGTGTATCAATTGCGTTGCTGATGGCAGCGATGGTTTTGTTGGGGTCATGCAAGAAAGGAAGCGGTGAGGTTACACCCGATGTGGCAGCACTTTTAAAATCAGGGACCTGGAAAGTGAAGACGGTGACGGTGGATGGCAGCGATAAACTCAGTTTGTTCACTGGGCTTACGTTAACATTTTCTACTTCATCGCTCAGCACTATCAATGGTGAACCCGTGTGGCCTGGCTCGGGCACGTGGGCTTTAAATTCTGATGGGACTATAATTACCAGAGGCGATGGTTTGACTGTGACCATTGACAACATCAGCGAAACATCGCTTGGCCTTTCACTGGTGTGGGGCAAGAACACGCTGGGTGGAAGAATTGGTTCTGTAAAAGGCAATCATGTTTTTACGTTTGGGAAGTAGCAGTATTGGGATTAGGCGTCAGACACCTTTGAGGTGTCTGACGCCCTGAACCAAACTTATAAATCAACCCCCAGTTTTTTTCCTAACTCTTTCAAGTCCTCAACCACTTTGTTGTTTACAGGTATCCCTTCTTTGCGTCTGATCGTTTCGTATTCGCGTTCTGGATCGCCAGGGATAATTAATTTTTCTTCGCCTTCAATTGTTTTTGCAGCGCGAAACCGGGTGATCCAATTGTCCATGTGCTTTTTAAATTCATCGGCAGGGCGAAAGGCATCCACGCGCATGGCTCCAAAAAAATGTCCGATGCCTTCACCTACCGGATCGGCCGGTGGCGCAAGAAAACTTACGAAGGGCGGCACCCACGGGCCATAGTTGGCACCACTGAGCACGGCAGAAAAAATATCAACCCAGGCACCGAGGCAAAATCCTTTGTGGCTTCCATGTTCGCGGTCGCTGCCGAGTGGCAAAAGTGCTCCACCCTCTTTCAATTCGTTTGGGTTGATGGAAATGCTCCCGTCTTTTTTTTGTATCCAGCCCTCAGGTGCTTCAAGATTTTTTCGTTGCAATATTTCAAGCTTGCCATTGGCTGCGGTGGTGGTTGCAAAGTCGGCAACAAAAGGAGGTTGCTCGCCAGCAGGGATGGCCACGCAAATGGGATTGGTGCCCAATAATCTTTCTATCGAAAATGTGGGTGCAACCAGAGGGCTGGCGTTGGTCATGGCCATTCCTATCATGTCGTGTGGCAACGCCATCATGGCATGATATCCGGCAATGCCAAAGTGATTTGAATTTTTTACCGCCACCCAGCCGGTGCCCACTTGATTGGCTTTTTGGATTGCAATCTCCATTGCCTTTGGAGCTACCACTAACCCCAACCCTGCATCGCCATCCACCACTGCAGTACTGGGTGTTTCGTGTATGGTGCGAATGCCCGGTGTACTGTTTATGCGCTTTGCTTCCCAAAGTCTTACGTAGCCCGAGAGCCGGGCCACGCCATGCGAATCAATGCCACGTAGGTCTGCGCTCAACAGCACATTGGTGGCAAGGTGGGCCTGGTGGTCAGGGCAATTTATTTTTTTGAAAACGTTGAAGGCGAATTGCCAAAGTTGTGTGTAAGGGATAGTTGTTTCTGTCATGTCACAAAAGGGTTGTATTGAATTTAATATTTGATGTTACAAACAAATAATATTTCATTGTGTTTTCTTAGTGAAACTTCGTGCCTGCCTGGCCGGCAGGCAGGCCTTTGTGCCTCCGTGGTTCAATTTTCACGCCTTTACCTTGCCACGAACCTGCCTGACCGGTAGGCAGGGACACAAAGTCACAAAGGAAGCACGAAGAGTGCAACATCAGCAGTCAATATTCAAGGATTAAAAAAAATTATCAATAAGAATGTGGAAATTAGCCTTTGCACACATCAAAGGTTAAACTTAAAAAAAATGAAAAAACAAGTGTTATTGTTCATTCTCCTTTTTGGTTCAGTTCCGCTGTTTGGTCAAACCGATAAACCGACAGATTCAAAGATCACCGAAGTAACCGTTTTTCTAAACAAAGCCCAGGTTACGCGCGAAGCGAAAACGCGCCTTGACGCAGGTAAAACCAACCTCATAGTCACGGGCCTTACTTCTCAATTGGACCCACAAAGCATTCAGGTTTCGGGAAAAGGAAATTTTATTATTCTGGGCATTGGCCATCAGCAAAATTTTCTGGGTGAATCGAATGTTCCGAAGCCGCTCAAGGTATTAAAAGATTCAGTTGTGTTTTTACAAAAGCAGGTTAGCCTTGAGCAAAGCCAGAAGGAAATCTTGAACAAGGAAGAGCAAATGCTGGTGAGCAACCAGAAGATTGGTGGTACCAATCAGAACATTACGGTGGCAGAATTGAAAGCGATGGCGGATTTTTATCGCGGCCGATTGAGCGACATCGTGATCGCGCGCATGAAGCACGATGAAAAAATAAAAATCATGAACGAGCGGATCGTAAAGCTCAACTTGCAGATCAATGAGCAAAATGAGTTGTTCCGCAGAAACACCAGCGAGATATTGATCAGCGTATCGGCAGAGGCAGTAACGCAGGCAGAGCTACGGGTAAGTTATGTGGTGGCCAATGCCGGGTGGAATGCAGTCTATGATGTGAGGGCCATCAACACGAAAAGCCCATTGCAACTGAGTTATAAAGCAAACGTTTTTCAAGGCACAGGTGAAGAATGGAAAAATGTAAAACTTAAATTGTCCACGGCCAACCCCAACCAAAGTGGATTGAAACCCGAATTGAATTCGTGGTATTTGGATTTTTATAATCCGATCGCTTATAATGATAAGAAAAAATTATACAGGGCTGCCCCTTCCGCCATGCGCACAATGGATGTAGCTTCGCAGGTTGTTGAAGAGGAGAAAGCAGAGGCGCAGTCGGTGGCAGAATTTGTGTCAACCGTTCAAACTTCTTTGAATACCGAATTTGATGTTTCGCTTCCATATTCCGTTTCCTCATCCTCAAAGCCAACGGTGGTGGACATACGCAATTATGAAGTGAAGGCCGAGTATAGTTATTCGGTGGTGCCTAAACTGGACATGGACGCCTTTCTTATGGCCAAAGCCATCGGCTGGGAAGAATTTAGTTTATTGCCTGGTGAGGCGAACATTTTCTTTGAAGGCACTTTTGTTGGAAACTCTTTCATTGATCCGAACAATATAAAAGATACACTGGCTCTGTCGCTCGGTCGTGATAAACGAATTGTTGTAAAGCGTGAAAAACTAAAAGACCTTACTTCGCGAAATGTGATAGGCACAACTAAAAAGGAAAATTATACCTGGGAGATTAGCATCCGCAACACAAAGACGGAAACAATACGCATTCACATAGAAGACCAGGTGCCGGTAGCGCAAAATGCACAGATTGAGGTGACCGTTATAGATGCTGGAGGATCGAACTACAACAAGCAAACCGGAAAACTTGTGTGGGCCATTGAGGTGAAGCCAAGTGAAACGCGAAAGGTGATGTTTAAGTTTGAAGTAAAGTATCCGAAGGACAAGCAGGTGAGTGGGTTGAATTGATGGTTGGTGAAACGACATTGAATCCTAAATCTTAAATCCTAAATCTTAAATCCCTTCAGTAGTAATGATCTTCCGGTTGCGCCTTCTTTTTTTCTTGCCAGTACTGTTTATCACGAGTGTGCATGCACAGGTGATGAACACAACCATGATGGACACCATAGAAACAACGGCTGTTGGCCACGTGGCGGTGGGCGGTTACGTGGATACTTATTTCGCCTATAATTTTTCAGCAACCAACAGCCAATCTATTCCTTATTATGTTTCATCGGCAAGGAACAACCAGTTTCAAATCAATCTCGCTTATGTGGAGGTCCGTTATCGCGCCAAGGGATTGCGGGCACATTTTGCACCGGGCGTGGGCACCTACATGAACGACAATTATAAAACGGAGCCGGGCACGCTTAAAAATATTGTGGTGGCCAACGTGGGCGTGTTGCTTTCAGCGAAAAGAAAAATTTGGGTTGACATGGGGGTGTTCACCTCGCACTACACCAATGAAACAGCTATTTCAAAAGATCACCTGATGTACACGCGCTCCTTCGCACCGGAGAATGTTCCGTATTACCTCACGGGTGCAAAACTAAGTGTGCCTTTGAGCGAAAAAGTAAATTCTTATTTTTTCCTGTTGAATGGATGGCAGGTAATTGAGGACAACAACAAAGGCAAATCCATCGGCACGCAGATTGAGTATCAGCCGAATGCCTCCATGGTTTTTAATTGGAACACGTACTTGGGCGATGAGCGTTCTCGCATCCATCCAAACTACCGAACGCGTTTTTTTATCGATGTATTTTGGATTTATCAACCAACCAAAAGATTCAGTGCCACTTCGTGCATCTATCACGGCTGGCAAAATATATCGGATGGAAGTGTAAGAAAATGGTGGCAGGCAAATATCATTGGGCGGTATTCGGTTACCGATAATTGGTCACTATCGGGGAGGTTTGAATATTTTTCGGATCCGGATTTGGCTTTGATTGCTCCCGTAACATCGGCAAACTCATTCAGCGCGTTCAGCACAGGTTTGTGTGCCAACTATAAAGTTTACAACAATGCATTGTTTCGATTTGAAATGAAGCAACTTTTTTCTGGAGACAATGTGTTTCTGAAATCCAACAATCAGGAAACCAAAAGTAATTTGCTGGGCGTGGTGAGTTTGACTGCGTGGTTTTGATAATTTAAAAAGTAGGGCAGTATGCAGGAAGCAGTAGGCAGTACTGGCGACTTGTAAGGTTTGCGTAATATTGGCCAGTCTGTGGTGGTGCTGTTGCGAATTGTCTTCATTATACTTTTCTCTTTTTAGCTGTTACCGCTTTAGCTTTTAGTTTGGCCACTGGTGTTTTTATTTCTTTAGGCATCGCCCGTTTAAATTTCGTTGCTTCACTTTCCAGGGCAGCTTCCAGTTCTTCAATGGTGGGCATTTCCGATTTTAAATTTTTGGGCAGGGCACTGTTCAGTGCAAAATCGGCCACGCCCATGGGCTTGTCTATGCCACGCAGGGCATATTCCACAATGGTTTCGTTGGGAGTTTTGCAAAGCAACACCCCAATGGTGGGCTTATCTTCTGGTGTTTTTAGTTGGGCATCTACGGTGCTCAGATAAAAATTGAGTTTGCCTGCATACTCTGGTTTAAATGCCCCCACTTTTAATTCAAACACCACATAGCAGTGCAGGCGGGTATTGTAAAACAGCAGGTCGAAAAAGAAATCGTCTCCGCCAACAGCTACATTATATTGATTGCCCACGTATGCAAAACCGCGCCCCAGTTCCAGCAAAAATTTTCGCAGATGTTGCATGAGGGCCTTCTCCAATTCACGTTCCTTCGCCTCGTCACCTATATTCAGGAAATCGAAGAGGTACGGGTTTTTAAACATTTCCCGCGCCAGGTCGGATTGATATTGTGGCAGGGTACGTTCAAAGTTGGTAATGGCTTTTCCTTGTCTGTTATATAAACCACTTTCAATCTGGTGAAAAAGCACAGCCTTGCTCCATCCATTTTGAATAGCCTTCTCCACATAAAATGATCTCTCGCTAAGCCCTTGTATCTTATCAAGAATGATGGTGTGATGTGTCCATGGCAATTGCGCAACCAGTGGTTGCGGAATTGTATCTGGTGATATTTTTACGAGCGATTCGATCAACAGTTCTTTCTTTTTTTTGCCTTTTGGCAATTCCGCAACCGCTGGTTGCGGAATTGGGCTATTTGATATTTTTAAAATATCTGCTCTCCTTTTTTTGTCTTTTTTACTTTCCGCAACAAGTGGTTGCGGAAATGGAAAATGAGGCCATGCGTGGGCAAAGGTTTGCATGTACTCGAAATTACGTTGGCTCAATCCTTTCATGTCCGGAAATTCAGCCCTTAGGTCATTCGCTAACCGACCAATTATTTTGGTGCCCCAGCCTTCCATTTTTTTCCGCTCCAAAATAGTATTGCCAATTTCCCAGTACAGTTGCAGCAATTGGGCATTCACCGTAAAGGCAGCACGCAGTCTGGTCTGCCTGATTTTTTCTTTCAGGTCGTGCAGAATTTGTCCGTAGTTTTTTTTATCCGGTGCAGAACTCATACGCTATCTTCTTTAAAAGTTCTTTTTACTGTGTACTACGTAGGTCAGGCAGCATAAAATGATAAACACCATTGAGTTCTATTTTAAAAATGTATCCTTATATAGTAATGACCGAAGTAGTAATTTCTACTTACTCCCTGGAGTTATAATAGGCGTCTGACCGCTCAGAGCGGTCTTGACGCCTCGGTTCACAATAGCATAACTCCAGTTATTCTTTTGTGGGCTTGCTATACGGCCTGATGATAAGGCGGTGTTTTTTATCCGAACCAAAATAGGCCGACATCCAACTGAAGAAGACAAATAGCTTGCTTCCAAAACCAACCAACGACATGAGGTGAACAAACATCCAGATGAACCACGCTATGGTTCCTTGTGTTTTCCAGAATTTCAAATCCACCACGGCTTTGTGTTTTCCTATAGTGGCCATGCTGCCTTTGTCCGTGTATGTAAAATCAGGATGTTGATCTTTTGCATCGCTCTTTAAAAACTTTGCTAAGTACGTTCCCATTTGCATGGAAACGGGTGCCACCATTGGCAGAGGCATTTCTTTTCCTGTGGGGATGAAGGAGGCAACATCGCCAATGGAAAAAATAGTAGTGTGCCCTTTCACACGAAGCTTGCCATCTACGCTTAACCGGTTGCCCCGGCCAATGGATTCTTTTTGAAAACCGGATGGCACCATGCCCGCAACGCCAGCGGCATAAATAAGCGAAGTAGTGAGAATTGTTTTTCCATTGTTGAGCACTGCTTTGTATCCATCATAAGAAACCAAGCCCGTGTTGAGCCACACATGTACTCCCAACTCTTCCAGAAACTGTTTTGTTTTTGCAGAGGCTTCCTCCGACATGCCTGCCAGCAAACGCGGACCAAGCTCTATCAGATAAATGTCCATCATCTTAAAATCGATTTCGGGGTAGTCGGTGGGCAGCACATGGTTGCGCAGTTCGGCAAGCGCACCGGCCGTTTCAATTCCTGTGGGGCCGCCACCTACTATCACAATGTCAATCAAACTTTCCTGCTCATCGCTTTTATGTTCCAGGCTCACTGCTTTTTCAAAATTTTGAATGAGCATGCTTCGTATGTCCAAGGCTTGTGGCACCGATTTCATAGGCATAGCATGTTGCTTCACATCGTTCATACCAAAAAAATTAGTGGTAGATCCGGTGGCGATCACGAGATAATCATAGTTCAAATCGCCTATGGAAGTTTTAATGGTTTGTTCAGAAGCAATTACCTCGGTGACTTCGGCCAATCGGAAAACTAAATTATCCTGCCCTTCGAACATGGCGCGGTATGGCGAGGCGATGGAATAAGATTCCAAACCGGCAGTGGCCACTTGATAGAGCAGTGGTTGAAAGGCGTGGTAGTTATGCTTGTCCAACAAAACAATTTGGAAGGGTTGATTCCGTAGTTGTCTGGCCAATTCAATTCCGCCAAAGCCGCCCCCAACAATTACGATCCTCGGATTTTTTGAAGTGGGGATATTTAGGTGCTCGTTCATAGTTGTTCAATTTAAAAAGCCCGAAGATAGGGTGCATTTCCATTTGTAGCAACCCGCTCTTCCGGCCAGAGACCAGGTTTTAAAAACTTGTAGGTCTTTTTCAGCTTGCGCTACATTTTTAATTCCCCTTTGTTGATGTTGATCAAAAATAAAGTTGTTGACCCGCAACTGGGAGAAACTTGAATTCAGTTCCTCTCTCAGAATTGAGACGGGGAAAAAAATGAAGATTTGAAAAGAGCTGGTCAGGCGACCAACTCTGACACCGGGCGACCAATTCTAACAAAGGGCGCTTTCATTCTGCAACTAGCAGGTGTAAAAGTGACTGATTTTTCTGGCGGTGATAATTTTTTGCTGGGGGGTGAGTTGTGTGCTGCTGGGCGTGTGCATGGAGAGATGCTAAAAGTGATTGGTCCTACTTTGTCAAGTTCTAAATTTATGACAAGATCAAAACGGATAATCAAAGTCCTGAACGAAAGTCACCGCTCTCTTTCTCGCCTTAGCGAAACAATGACATTTTCATTAAAGTGTCATTCCGGGCGAGGGGAGAATTTTTTTAAAATTGGTTCACAAGCAAACGAGACCTTGCCTACAGTCTAGGCAGGCCCGGAATCCCGTTAAGGTTTGCACCAATCTTTATCGGGATCGCGGGTCGAGTAGAATATTTTCAATACTGATAGAGGTTGGGCACCCTCGCCCGCGATGACATTTTCATTAATTGGAAGTAACATGACAAAGTAGGATTAGGGATAGGTGGTGAATTGACCAATAAAAAGGTGGTGCCAGATGTTGTCTGATTAAATGTAGTTTGGTTTTAAGTTCAATCATACATTTGTAAAAAACTCAGCAAGTAAATGGAAACAGAAAACACGAAGCCGGAAAGTAACTTCAAATATAAAGATGGCAAGAAACTTTATCTGGATGAATATTTTAAAGACAAAACCTTTTTACAAAAGATAAAATCGAAACTATCGTATTGGCGAACCAAAACTCTATACTCTTGGTACGACTTAAAGAACGGCATTAAATCGATGTTCCGTTGGAGAAAAGCAACTTGGAATGACCGGACTTGGGGGCATTCTCAGATTATCACCATACTCATTTTTAAAATAAAAATGGATCGCGATGCTATCAAGAGCCGGGATATTCTGGAAGGAACTGACGCTAGGATTGAAAGTATGACCCAAGTGATCGCATTGCTGGAGAAATACAACTCCTTTGATTATGATGAAGAATTCAGGATTGGGCATGAGGCAAAATGGGGAAAGGATAGGCACTATTTCATAGAGTTGGAAGATGGCAATTTTGAATGGAAAAGTGAAAGGGACGATGAATTGGCAGAGGATAAACTTAAAATAGAGCAAGATGAGCATCTGAAAAATATGGAGGCCGCTGAACAATTAAAAAAAAGAGATTTAGACGAAGCTTTTACTATTATGAAGCAGGAGCTTGACAATTGGTGGGATTAAATTGGATATCCATTGTTGATGTTGGTCAAAAAATAAAGTTGTTGACCCACAACTGGGAGAAACTTCAATTTAGTCCCTCTCTCAGAATTGAGACGGGGGAAAAAATGAAGATTTGAAAAGAGTTGGTCAGGCGACCAACTCTAACAAAGGGTGTGAGCCTTGTATAATTATTCTTTCCGCAACGAATCCACCGGATTGACCGTGGCCGCCTTCAACGATCGGTAGCCAACCGTGATGATTGCGATCAAGAAAGTAACACCCAATCCCGTAAGGAAAATGACCGGACCGATTTTGATTTTATACTCAAAATCATTGAGCCATTGATTCATCACATAGCCGGCAAGGGGCGCGGCCAAAGCAAAACCGATAACTATCAACTTCACATACTCTTTTGAGAAAAGCATTACGATGCTCTGCACCGAAGCGCCCAGCACCTTTCTCACGCCTATCTCTTTTGTTTTTTGGTTGGCCATAAAAGTAGCCAGTCCAAACAAGCCGAGGCATCCGATAAAAATTGCGATGGAAGTAAAAATGCTCAGCATGAACGACATCTTCTCCTCACGTGCATAAAACTCTTTGATCTCGTCATCTAAAAATTTATACGAGAAAATAAATGCCGGATAAGTTGCCTCCCACTTTTGCTGCACTTGTTTGATGGTTTCTTGTAAATCCACAGGATGGATTTTTAGTGAAAGTGTTTCGTACCTGCGAATGCGGTTGTACAGCATGGTGGCCTCGATGGGTTCATGCAACGACAGGGTATGAAAATCTTTTATAACACCAACAACGGGCAATGTTAACCCATTAGAGTTTAAATTTTTTCCTATGATTTCTTGTGGGTTGAGGTAGCCTACCAGGGTGGCCAGCTTTTCGTTCACGATGAATCCACGTGCCGTGTCCAAGTCGCCAATATTTTCGCCTGCAATCAACTTCAATCCATACAAGTCAACATAGTTATTGTCTATGATTTTTATCTGGGTGCCGTATTTATCGTCCTTTCCTTCCATTGAAAAATCCGTGGATTGCACATTGCCCGAAGAGGGCGGTGTGTTGCTGAGGCTTGCCAGCTCAATGCCTTTTAACTTTAGCAATTCATCGCGCAGGGTGCGCATTTTACTGGATGCCCCTTTAAAACCAGAGCCTTCGTTTTCGGGAATGGGAACCGTGATGATGGCATCTTTCTTAAAACCCAAATCCTTATTTCGGAAATAATCCATCTGGGTGATAAGCACAATCGTGCCTATGATAAAAAATTGGGAAATGAAAAATTGAAGCACCACCAAACTTCTGCGCAGCAAAAAGCCGGATGAGTTTTTATTGTTCATTTTATTTTTGATGGCGAATATCGGCTTGAACCCCGAAACGATCAGTGCCGGATAAAGCCCTGAAAGGATGCACACGAAAATGGTAACACCCGAAAGATATATCCACAGGCTTGCGTCATTCAAAAAATCCAAAGCGATGGTTGATTCAAGAAAAGGATTGAGGAAACTCAATGCCAGTTGTGCAAACCCAATAGCCAACAATACGGCTAAAATTGCAACTAAGCTCGACTCACCCAAAAATTGTGCGATCAACTGCCCACGCGAGCTGCCCAACGTTTTGCGTATGCCCACCTCCTTCGATCGTTTGATGGACTCGGCCGTAACCAAATTGATAAAATTGATGCACGCGGTGATGATGAGAAAAATACCGATCACCGTAAGGGCTGCCAGCATTGGGCGCTTGGTGGTGTTGTAATTATAATTGCCATAGCGGCTGTCGAAATGGATATCACCTAACGGCTGCATTTCATAAACAATATTGTCGGTGTTTTCTCCATAGTGCTTTTTGGCGAACGCAGGCAACCTTCGTTCTACCTCAGTGATGCTTGCCTCTTGTTTTAGCAAAAAATAACATTGCTCATCGCTCCAGATTCCATTCCAACCTATTTCGTCTTTCTCCTTTTTGATGGTAACATACGATAGTATCACATCGAAGGGGATGTCCGTGTTGGCAGGATAATCGTCCATGATAGCCGTCACTTTAAAATCCTTGGTCTCGAAACTGAGCACTTCACCGATGGCATCCTCCTTGCCAAAATATTTGATCGCATATTTTTTCGACAGCACAGCTTCGTTGGGCGCATCCAAACTTTTCTCCACATCGCCCATTAAAATGGTGCGGTCGAATACTTTAAAAAAATTGGGCTGAGTGTAAGCGATCCCCTTGCCCTCATCATATTTTTTGGGTTCGCCTTGTGCTTGGGTAATGGTAACCAGGGCGCCATTGCCACGGTAAGAAGTAAAAATCACTTCCTCGGTTTCGGGGAAATCCGTGCGAAATGCATCGGGCAAAGCAGGCGGAACACCTACCGAATAACCCCTTCCTTGATTGCCATCGAAGCTGAAAACCATTCGGTAAATGCGATCGCGCTTGGAATGAAAATCATCAAAACTTGATTGCTGCCTTACCAACAAGAAAAGGATAAGACTGGTGGTGACACCGAGCGTGAGACCAGAAAGGTTGATTAGTGTACTTGTTTTGGATCGCCAAAGATTGCGAAAGGCGGTGACGATGTAATTTTTTAGCATGGCATCTTTATTTTTACTTGATGATAAATCTTCTTATTAAAAAGTTGAGATGGTCACCTCTTTCCAATATCAATGCCAAGGGCAAATCATCCAATAGGCTGTGTTTTTGAACACTATAAAAAATCAATGCGTTCAAAATTGATCGAACAAGTCCGTAATCGGACGTTGAGAGGCTCAGACCTTCAAAGTTTTTGAAACCTTGAAGGTCTTTTAGTTATCTTTGAGGCATGATCCAACAAATCTTGATCGCACTTATTTTTTTTGGGGCCGCCTTTTATTTGGGCCGCATGGTCTATCGCTCCTTTCAGGCAAAAAATGCTTGCACTTCGGGCTGCGGCAAATGTGCGGCTGCCGATTTAAAGAAGATTGAAAAGGCTATCAGGTAATTTTTACTAATCATATCGTCCCCGAGGCGGGAGACGATACTTGACACAAAAATATCAAGCCCACACCTTCGTGCCCTCCGTACAATTGCGGCACATTTCTATTTCATTCCGCGATCGTAAAAGAGAGGCCCTGAACGAATTGTACTTTTCGCTTTGCCAGATTTCTTTAAAAGTTTGCTGGGCCAAATCGCCCATCACATGGTGCGCATCTTTGTCGAAACAGCAGGGCACTACTTTTCCGTCCCAGGTTACCACGCAACTATGCCACATTTTCCAGCAATGGTTCAATAATTCATTTTTGATTGTGTACTGACCATCCTCCTCTTTTTTGTACCGCGAATATTTGTCGATGGTGGGGATCAGATCAGAACCATTTTTGAAATCATATATCTGTGCCGTCTTCAAGGCCACGTGATCTACGCCAATTTCTTTCGCCAGGTTTTGCACTGCTTCAAGTTGATGTTCATTTTGTTTCACCACCAAAAACCGAAAAACCACAAACGGTGAAATCGACTTTAATTCTTTTTTCCATCGGATGATATTTTTTGCGCCCTCCACTACTTTGTCCAAGTTGCCTCCGATGCGATACGATTGATAGGTCTCCTGGGTGGTGCCATCAATGGAGATAATCAACCGGTCCAATCCGGATTGAACAGTACGCTTGGCCATCTCATCAGTTAAATAATGCGCGTTGGTAGAGGTGGCCGTGTAAATTTTTTTGGAGACGGCATATCGTACAAGATCAAGAAACTGCGGATGCAAATAGGGCTCGCCTTGAAAATAAAAAATCAGGTACGACAAGGTGCTCTGCAATTCATCGATTACCTTCCTGAATAATTCTTCTTTCAACATTCCTGTTGGCCGTGTAAAAGATCGTAACCCAGACGGGCACTCGGGGCAACGCAAATTGCAAGAAGTGGTGGGCTCAACGGAAATGCTGAACGGCAAGGCCCAATGAGTTGGCTTGCCCACAAAACGTGAATAGTGATAGCTCGACAACACGCCCGATGCATTGAGCAAGCGGGAGGGAGTCATTTTCTTTGTTAAGTTCCAGGTGTCGCGAAGGTTTCCAATCATGGCAAGTGTTTCAAAATTACCGTTTACAAATCGATTGTCTTATCTTTAAACCCACTTATTTATGCGATGAGAAAAATTGTTTTAATACTCCTTCTTTTTTTTTCCTTCTGTGCACATTCGAACGGCCAATCCCTTTCCGAGGAGGCAACGATCTCGCTCATCACCATCGGGCCCACCCAGCAAGCCTTGTATTCCGCTTTTGGCCATAGCGGATTTCGTGTGCACGACCCGAACCTGCAAATAGATTTTTTCTACAACTATGGAGTGTTCAATTTCAATCAGCCCAACTTCTATTTGAATTTTGCGCGTGGCATCAACTACTATCAATTAGGTGTTGATGAGTATCCGCTTTACCGCGATCACTACATACGCGAAAACCGGTTTATCCACGAACAAATCCTGAACCTTACTCCATTGCAAAAGCAACGTGTTTTTGATTTCCTCCAGTGGAATGCATTGGCGGAGAATAAACTTTACCTCTACGATTACTTTTACGACAACTGTGCAACCCGCCCGCGCGATGTGTTAAAAAAAGTGTTGGCCGAGAACATTATTTTTGATGAGACCCCGGAGAAAAAGCCAATCACCATCCGCGGACTTACCGACATATATTTGCAACAGCAACCGTGGGGAGATTTGGGCATCGACATCTGCCTGGGCTTGCCCATGGACAAAACAGCTGGCCGAACTGACTATATGTTCCTGCCCGACAGTTTGGAATCGGGCTTTGACAGGGCCAAAGTAAAATCAGACAGTGCCTGGGCTCCATTAGTGGCAAAGAAAATTGAAGTGTTTGCGGGCCAGCCAACTGATGTTCCGTTTTCCGCTTTTCATCCGTGGATTGTGTTTGGGTCAATCACTATTCTCATACTCGCTATTTCGTTTAATGATATCAGAAGAAATAAATTGTCCGCGTGGTTGGACCATATATTATTTCTTTCTACCGGAGCGATTGGCCTCTTGCTGCTTTTGCTCTGGACGATCACCAGCCATAAAGCTGCGGCCAACAATCTGAATATTTTGTGGGCATTGCCTACCAATTTGGTTTTTCCATTTATAGGTAAACTCAGGAAGAAATATTTTTTGATGGCAACAATCCTAACCATTGGGCTCCTGCTGGTTTGGTTTTTATTGCCACAACAATTGCATGTATTTCTTATCCCGTTGGTAGTGGCGTTAGGAGCGCGGTATTGGGTGAACTTTAAACTGAGGTAATATGCTAACATGATAGGCACTGATATTCCATCCCGTTCAATTTAAAAAATCAAAATCGCCAACCAATAGCGAGCACCTACATGACCAACCAACGAACCGCCCTCATCACCGGTGCCACCTCGGGGATAGGCGAAGCCACCGCACGCCTGCTGGCCGCCAATAATTTTAAGATTATCCTATGTGGAAGAAGGAAAGACCGGCTTCAAAAGTTAGAGAAGGAATTAAAAACACACACTGAAATCACCACACTTTCATTTGATGTGCGCAACCAAAAAGCAGTGGCCACAGCCATTGCCTCTCTGCAAAACGAATGGAAGGAAATAGACGTGCTCATCAACAATGCCGGCAATGCACACGGATTGGCACCCATACAAACAGGCAGCCTTGAAGATTGGGATGCGATGATCGACATCAACGTAAAAGGACTTCTGTATGTAACCAAAGAAGTGTTGCCCGTGATGGTGAAGCGCAACGCAGGCCACATCATCAACATCGGTTCGGTGGCTGGCAAGGAAGTATATACCAATGGCAACGTGTATTGTGCCAGCAAATTTGCCGTGGATGCGCTCACCGCAGGCATGCGCATGGATTTGAACCCACACCACATAAAAGTGACGGCCATCCATCCCGGATTGGTAGAAACAGAATTTTCAAAAATCCGCTTTAAAGGAGACGAAGAGCGTGCCGCCAATGTGTATAAAGGAATGGAACCTTTGCATGGGCCCGATGTTGCCGAGGTGATTTTGTTTGTGCTCACCCGCCCTGCCCATGTAATGATTGCCGATCTGGTGGTGTTGCCTACCGCGCAGGCAAGCGCCACGGTGGTGAAGAGAAGCAGTTGAGTGATTACAACCGTCCGATAAACTCGCTCACAATTTCCTTCCACTCTTTCTCCAACGAATATGCAGGCATGGTTCGCTTGGCACGGGCATACCAATAGTGTGCATTCGGTTGATCGCCTTCTTTTCTATGCAAATAAGCATGCACCCAGGAGCCATCTTGCGTGTTCACATCTTGTGCCAGGTCATGCGCTTTATCCCAATCGCCACGGGCATCGTGCCACAGCGATTGCAGAAGCACAGGCACGTGTGGTGGAGAAGGATTTTTTAATGAGGTTTTGAATTCTGTTGGGGTCACAATGCTATTACAGATTTTTAAATTTGGCCACCGGTCTCACTTCCTCTTCACCGGATAATACACTTCCGTAATCCATTTGGCTGTATCCTTTTCCAGCATCGGGTCGGTAACATACACTTCCCACGGGGCACCGCTTTCAGTCAGGTTTTTGTATTGGATGTACTTGGCAATTTCTTCGTGTATGGTCTGCATGTTGTCATAGTTTCCTTTGTGCGTGCCTTTCACGGCAAGGCCTCCTTCCGTTTGAGCAATTTTGTATTTGGCCGGCACTTTTGCGTTGGCAGCCACGGGCATGGCACAAATCATGTCCATCGATTCCTCCGAATATTTTGGGTACAAACAAAAAGGATAACCCGCGATTTCAACTTTTGCTTTTTTTAATGCACCCTCCAACTCAGTGTACATCTTGCCCATTTGCATGCTGATGGCGGCCGGGTCTTTTGGGCTCATGGTGTGTGCGAGGCCCACATAACTTATGGAAGGCAAATTTTCCTCGGTGAGCGTATAAGTGAATTTTGGTTTTGCCTCGGCAATGGTTTTTATTTTTTCGCCCGCGTGGTCAAACGATTTTTCTATTTCGCCTTTCATGAAAACATTGATCCAATGGCCGATCGGGTTCATTCCAGCATCATTGGAGAAATTGAAATTTAATTTTGTGCCTTCACCCTCCCTTTCAAGTGTATATAAACCACTCGCTGGATTGTCAGAAAATTTCATTTCAATGGCAATGGATTTATCAGGAATGCTTTCTGTGATGGCCAGGGAGCCATCGCCAAGTTTAGGGCTTGTCCATGTATATGAAGAACCTGTCCCTTCTTTCTTTTCACCATACGTGATTTTCATGTCTGGGTCGAGTGTGTTCCAATATTGCCATGTTTCCCACCGTTCCAGGTTGTTGATCTCTTCAAAAACAGCCGGGGCAGCCGCGTTGATGGATACGCTCTTGGTGATATCTAATTTGGCTGGGAGCACAAAGCCGATGAGCAGCAGCAGGACAATCAAGCCTGCGATAGCAAAAAGTATTTTTTTGATCATGGTTTTTGAGTTTTGGGTTTAAAGATTTGCGAGGATGAAGGTAAAAAAAATAATAAGGGAATCAAAAGGTTTGCAATTGTGATAAAAAATTCAAAATTTAGCTTTCTCAATAACCCCTAAACCAATGAGTTTATTTACCAACCCAAACCGCATCCCAGAAAATTATGGTTTGAAAATAGCCGGTGGCCTGATCGCTTTTTTCTTGCTGATGAAAGTTACCGGCCTTGTGCACCACTACGAACTTCGCTTTCTCAATGTATTCATCCAGGTGGGTGGCATTTACTTTGCCTTGAGAAAATTCAATGATACGCACGGCATGCACCTCAATTATTTTCGGGCATTGGTAACAGGCGTGGCTGCAGGCGCCATTGGGTCTGCATTGTTTGCGCTCTTTTTGTTCGGATATTTATCAATGGACAGCAGCCTTATGGATGACATTATTGCAAACGAACCCATGGGCCGATACCTCAATCCCTACATATCATCGTTCATGGTGGCTATCGAAGGTGTATTCTCAGGCTTTTTGTTCACCTTCATCCTTATCAACTTCCTCCAAACCGATGATGTAAACGATCCGCAGGGCGAAAGCAAGTAAATTGCAAAACAGACCTATAAGGTTTCCAAAACCTTATAGGTCTGTTGTTGAAACCTTATAGGTCTATTGAACAGTAGCACTTACTTCACCTCTAATTCGATCACCGTATCTATTTCATTCCATTTGTCTTTGGGCACTTTCAGGCTCAGGCCAAAATCATTTTCCATAAACTTAACGGGTGTTTTGTCAATGAACAATTTTGCGCTTATTTGCTTTTTCATGTGAAAAGGTATTTTGTAACTTTCCAAAATCTATAAGAAGTAAAGCGACTAATCAAGTACTATTATTTTCAACTATGCGACACGAACCCATTGGCAAAGAACTTTGCAACACGAACCGCAAGCGATTGGTAAAATTACTGAAGCCTGGTTCGGTGGCTATATTTAATTCCAACGACATTATGCCAACCAATGCCGATGGCACGATGGGATTCAGGCAGAATAGTGATCTGTATTATTTAACGGGCATCCATCAGGAAGAAAGCATGCTCGTGCTATGCCCCGATTTTCCAGAAAAAAAGAACCGGGCTGTTTTATTTCTGAAGGAGCCCAATGAAAAGATGGAAAAATGGGAAGGGCATAAGCTCACCAAAAAGGAAGCGGTGGAAATATCGGGCATTGAAACGGTGGTGTGGCTTTCGGGCTTCGAAAAAATGCTTCATCACATGATGACCATGGGGGGAGTGGAGAATGTATATCTCAACACCAATGAGCATTATCGTGCCGAGGATGTTGTGCAAAGCCGCGATGCACGCTTTATCAATTGGTGCCAACAGAAATATCCATTGCATAAATATAAAAGGGTAGCCCCGCTGATGGGCGAGTTGCGCAGGGTGAAACAGCAGCGCGAAGTAGAGTTGATGCAAAAGGCCTGCGACATTAGCGAATGTGGCTTTCGCAGAGTATTGAATTATGTGCGGCCCGGTGTGATGGAGTATGAGATTGAAGCGGAGTTTATACACGAATTCAAAAGGCTGGGCTCCAACGGTTTTGCCTACACACCCATCATTGCGACTGGAGAAAATAATGTGATACTTCACTATGTAGAAAACAGCAGGCAATGTCATGAGGGCGATCTCTTGCTGTTGGATGTGGCAGCAGAGTATGCCAACTATAATTCAGACCTCACGCGCACTATTCCTGTTAACGGAAAATTTTCGAAGCGGCAAAGGGAAGTGTATAACTCAGTACTGCGCATTGAGCGAGAGGCCAACAAGATGCTAAGGCCGGGAGCGGTGTATTTCGATTACCAAAAAGAGATTGAAAAATTGATGGAGTCAGAGTTGTTGAAACTTAAACTGATTGACAAGACCGACATAAAAAATCAAAACCCCGACAGCCCCGCATTTAAAAAATATTTCTATCACGGCACTTCGCACATGCTGGGGTTGGATGTGCACGATGTGGGTAATATGCACCACAAAGTTAAGGTCGGGTCGGTGTGGACCATTGAGCCTGGCATTTATATCAAAGAAGAAAAATTTGGTATCCGCCTTGAAAACAATGTGGTGATCGGAAAGAACAAAAATTTTGATTTGATGAGGAACATTCCGATAGAGGCAGAGGAGATTGAGGAGATTATGAACAACAAGAGAAGTAGGCAGTAGGCAGACCCGATAGCTATCGGGTTTGGTGACTGCCGACTTAATTGACTAATATAATTGTAAAATGAAAAGACTATCATCCATTTTGTTGATGACAATTGTCACGGGCCTTGCCCAAGCCCACGAGTTCTGGCTGCAGCCAAAAAAATATCGCTATCAAGTAGGTGAACAAGTGAAGGTTGATTTTATGGTGGGCGAAAATTTTACGGGCGAGTATTGGGATTTGAAACGCCACAAAGCCGAGAAGGTGGAACTGCACCGTGCATCGGGTGTAAAAGATATTACCGCAGAAGTTAACCCAACCAAAGGGGAAAATATTTCTTTTATTGCCGACCAGCTAGGTACTTATTTACTGACGCTGCAAAGCAATGCTGCCTACATTGAAATGGAGGGCAAAGCATTCAACGATTATTTGAAGGAGGACGGTCTTGACGATATCTTAAGTGAGCGAAGGAAATCAAATCAATTAGATAAGCCCTCAAAAGAATTTTATAGCCGCTATGCAAAATTGCTACTTCAAGTTGGCGACAAACCCGATGACACATTCAAAAAGGAAATTGGCTTTCGTTACGAAATTATTCCTGCCCAAAATCCATACGCACTTAAAACAGGTGATTATCTTCAATGCAAAGTTTTATTTGAAGGCAAGCCAGCACCGCATGCGTTAGTGAAGGTGTGGAGCAAAGTAAACAACACAACCTTCTTGCAAAATATATACACAGATAAAGATGGCATGCTCCGGTTTCCGATCAGCACGTCTGGCTCGTGGATGGTAAGCAGCGTGAAGATGATCAAATCAGAAAAGGTGGGAGCGGAGTACCACAGCTTGTGGGCAAGTTTTGTTTTTGGAATTTGAAAACTATATGAGCGAAATTATTTCTTCGGACAAAGCACCAGAGCCGGTAGGGCATTATCCGCATGCACGAAAGGTGGGCAACCTTCTTTTCCTTTCGGGAGTTGGGCCGCGCAAAAAGGGATCGAAAGAAATACCGGGCGTTACGCTTGACGAAAACAAAAACATAGTGGCTTACAATATCGAAGAGCAATGCCATTCTGTGTTTCAGAATGTTAAATATATTTTAGAAGCCTCCGGTTCGCGCTGGGAAGATTTGATTGACATCACTGTGTATCTTACCAATATGAAAGATGATTTTCCTGTTTTCAATAAAATATATGCCGTCTACTTTCCCGACAAGGCCACGCAACCCTGCCGCACTACGGTAGAAGTGAATGCGTTGCCAACACCTATTGCCATTGAGTTGAAGTGCATTGCTGTTGTGCGTCAATAAGTTTTAGTATTTTTATATCTGTATGGAAACCATAGTGCTGAAAGACCGGATTAGTGCAACCATGACAGATGATGAATTTCTCTGGTTTTGCATGGGCAACAAAGATTTGCGAATTGAGCGTAACAGTAACCTTGAAATTATTATTATGAGTCCCGTAACAACCAAATCCAATTATGGAAGCGGTGCCGCGTTTGCGCAACTTTATATGTGGAGCATAGCCAATGGAACAGGATTGGCATTTGATTCTTCTACTGGTTTTACTTTACCCGACAGATCGGTCTTCTCGCCCGATGCATCTTGGGTCTCCAACGAAAAATGGAATGCATTATCCGAAGAAGACAAAGACCGCTATGCCCCGGTGTGCCCTGAGTTTGTAATTGAGGTGCGCTCAAAATCAGACTTACTTGACGACCTAAAAAAGAAAATGGAAGTGTGGATCAAAAACGGTGTACATCAAGCATGGCTAATTGATCCCCGCGAAAAAACATCGTACATCTTCCGTCCGGGAAAAGCTGTGGAAATATTCCCGGGGCTTGATAAAAAAATTGAGGGTGAAGGCTCCATAAAAGGTTTTGTGCTTGATCTCAACCTTCTTAAAATCTAAATTTTATTCCTTCTCCTTGCATCCATGCGGTGATACACCGTTGACCTCACAATGTTGCGCATAAAATATTCGCTCTCAGTTTTTGGTTGGATCAAATTCAGATAGCCACTTTCAATAGACCATCGCTCGCTCAACTTGATTTCCAAGGAAGCATAAAACCGATTCTGATCAAATGGCCGGGGCACATCGCCTGAGTTAAGCATCAGCTCATCAGAAAGTTTAATAATTAAAATACTGTTGTTTTTAAATTGGGCAATGGGCCTGCTGAACTGAATTCTGAACCGGTGCCGCCAGTTGAACCCATATCCTTCGGTTAAAACAATTTTATCATTGTGATGGATAAACCGCTCATCCAATCTGTACCTGAATTGAAATTGCCATTGCTTATTGATATCTTTTATGATGGATGCTTCCTGCCAAAGGCGAAGTTCCGGCACTGCCAACGAAATGTTCACCGTTGAGTTTGTATAAATGTAAGAGGTGCCCGCTGCAACATCTAACCACGGTTTCAATCGGTAGTGCAAATGCAGGTGAGTAAAAAACTGAAACTGACGAAGGGGATTAAGCAATTTGCGCTCGTCAACTTCCAGATGCAGAACAAATTTTTCGTTGAGTTGGGTTTGGTTGTAATACCGCAACCATAGGAGCCCCTGCTGTGTAAATTTATCCTGACCGATTGATGCAGTAGAAGAAAGCACAAATAAAATTGTGCAGCCGTGTTTTAAGAATCTCACTACACCGAAAAACTTTCTCCGCAGCCACAGGTGCGCGAAGCATTCGGGTTGATGAACTGAAAACCTTTGCCGTTGAGGCCATCCGAAAAATCGAGTGTGGTGCCTAACAGATACAAGAGGCTTTTTTTATCCACTAATATTTTCACCCCTTTGTCTTCAAAGACCTGGTCGGCAGGATTAATTTTATCATCAAAATCAAGGTCGTACATCAGCCCCGAGCATCCGCCTCCCTTTACAGAAACACGTATGTTATGGTTGCTGGTGCGGCCCTCCTCTTGTAGTAAAGTGGAAATCCGTTCTTTTGCTTTATCGGTTACAGTGATCATAGTCGTTAAGATATTGGATTCAATACAACACTAAATACGGTAATTGTGTTCCTGTCGCGGCCATAATATAATTTCTCCAGGGCGTCTAAGATATTGCTTGCGCGAAAATAGGACGTATGGAGTTCACTGTCGCTTTTGGTTACCCATTGAATGGTGTAAGAGTTTTCCTTCTCTTTATAGCTCTGCACATACGCCAACATTTTTTTCAGCGCATCCACTTTTTCGGCTCCGGTTTCGGAGTGGAACAAAAAGGATTGGTTGTGGCGTGGGCTTATGGTGATCAGGTCCAGCTTGGATTTGCCATCGTGCAAACTGTATTCAAACATGAGGTCGCTGGTGCGCAGGCCCAGATAATCTTTGATCTGTTGTTGCATGCGCGCTGCTTCCACATGGGCATCGCTGGCGGTTTCTATATTTATTTTTGACATTTCGCTGTTTAAAACTTTCGTAAACCCTTAAAAGTTTCTCAATTTTCTGTCAAAATTAACAAAACCTTGCTAATAGCCGACATGGAAAAATTAGAGCACATAGGGATAGCGGTCAAAAACCTCGAAGAGTCCAACAAGGTTTTTGAAAAACTGCTGGGCAGGCCGCACTACAAAATTGAAGAAGTGGACTCGGAAGGAGTGCGCACTTCTTTTTTTGAAGTGGGAGGAATAAAAATTGAATTGCTGGAGGCCACACGGCCCGATTCGCCCATCGCCAAATTTATTGAGAAGCGTGGCGAAGGCCTCCATCACCTTGCCTTCGAGGTTTATCCCATCAAAGAAAAAATGAACGAACTTTCTTCCGAAGGTTTCAAGCTATTGGCAGATCAACCTAAGCCGGGTGCCGACAACAAGATGATTGTGTTCTTGCATCCCAAGACCACCAACGGTGTGCTCGTTGAACTTTGTGAAACTGCCAAGACCGCTCCGACACTTTGAAAAGAGCAAAACTGATAGTTGGCCTTTAGCCAAGCCTTCCATTGTCTTATAACTTGTTGCCTGGAGCCTTGCGAAGCAACATTTTCAAAAGGGCATACCTCAAAGTAAAACTTTCAAAATAACTTCCGAATAAGGACTTGCTAAGTCTGGGCTAAACCTCAGTAGGGATAAGCGAGAAAGAGGGACAAACCTTATTACCCCAGCGCTGTCCATCGCCTTACCAAAGTAGCACCTATTTCAGATGTGGGCTTTAGCCTAATAATGAATTGCAATGATGTACTTCTGAAATCTAAATCTGACCCCATTTTTTCTACTTTTGCATTTCAACTAATACCATGAACGTAGTCATAGACGCTGGCAATACGCGCACCAAAGTGGGCCTGTTTGAAGGTACCGAGCTGGTGCGGGTTGAAACTTTTCTGGATTTAGAAAGTCTTAAAAAATTTATCACAGCCACCACGGCCAGCCATGTATTGGTCAGTTCGGTAAACCATGACCCTGCCGAAATACTTTCCTGGTCAAAAGCTCAGGGCAAAAAAATTTCACTCTCTTCCGCATTGCCATTGCCAATCCATTTGGAGTACAAAACCCCGCACACACTTGGGGTGGACAGGCTGGCTGCCGTGTGCGGAGCCCAGGAACTCTTTCCCGATAAAAACTGCCTTATCATAGATGCCGGCACATGCATCAATTATGAATTTCTCGATGCCCATGGCGTTTATCATGGTGGCGCAATCTCACCGGGGATTTCCATGCGGTTCGAGGCCATGCATACGTTTACCGCAAGGCTGCCGTTAGTCACCGCAAACGCACATGTTGGCCTTATCGGAAACAGCACGGAAACATGTATGCAAAGCGGAGTTATGAATGGAGTGGTGGAAGAAGTGAAAGGGATTATAAAACAATATCAGATATTATATCCCGATCTGACGGTGATTATCTGTGGTGGAGATTATACTTTTTTTGAAAACAATCTTAAACCTTCCATCTTTGTGACCCCTGAACTGGTTTTGATCGGATTGAACAGGATTTTAAGACATAATGTTAAATTTTAAGAAGGTTTCCCTTTTCATTTTTGGTTTTGCGGTCACTGTTACCTTGGCGCAGGGGCAGGCGGCACGCAGTCCATTTTCATATTTGGGCATTGGCGAATATTATGGCAATGCGTTGGTGCACAACCAGGGCATGGCCGGTGTGGGCATCAGCAACCCACAATATTTTTATCTGAACAATCAAAACCCAGCCCTATTGGTGTTCAACCGCTATACGGTTTTTGAAGGTGGGTTCATAGGAGAGCGGAGGACCGTGAGGGGAAGCGAGAGTTCTGAAACCAACGGCAATGGAAACCTCAATTACCTGATCACCGCTTTTCCGGTAAAGTTCAACCGCTGGACAACTTCCATTGGCCTTATGCCCTATTCCACGGTGAACTACAAATTGAATTATACCGAAGGCGTAAGTGGCAGCACCAATACGGTGGACGTGACCGAACAAGGTGAAGGGGGTATCAACCAGGTGTTTTGGTCGAACGGTGTGACACTCAACAAAAATTTTTCAGTGGGCGTAAAGGCTACCTATCTGTTCAGCTCCATCATCAACCAATATTCGAATTTCATTTCGGCAAGTTCGCAGCCCAATCTCTATCAGCCCACTGTGTATGAAAGAACGTATGTAAAAGATATTGATCTCACCCTCGGCTTCTCCTTTCATAAAGATTCCTTACGGGGAAAGAAAAACTATCGGCTTAATATCGGTGCCGTGTATGACTTTAAAGCAAAACTAAACTCAGAATACTATGCCCGGTTTGAGAGAAGAAATGCTTCGGGCATTGTTGATTCTGTCACATTGGTAAACAACCTTCCCGGAAACATAACCATTCCATCCTCGCTCGGTGCAGGAATCTCCCTTTCAAAAGGTTATTTTTGGACTGTGGGTGCCGATATAACTTATTTGGATTATAGAAAATTCAGAGGGTTCAATGGGGAGGCACAACCGTGGGGAACGGAAGGTTTGAGATTGGCCGTGGGCACAGAGTTTACTCCAGACCCATCAGCCCTGGGCAGCTACTTAAAAAGGATGACGTACCGCACCGGGTTGAGTTACGACAAGTATCCGTATTTGATCAACGGAAACATGGTAAAAGATTTTGGCATTAATTTTGGGTTCTCAATGCCTGTAAGCCGATTCTCCAGCCTTGACTTTGCATTGAAGCTTGGTAAAAGAGGAAACATTCAGGATAACACACTTGAAGAAAACTATTTTAAGATTTATTTTGGCGTGACTTTTAACGACCAATGGTTTATCAAGAGAAGATTTGATTAAAAATAAAAAGCAAAATGAAAAGCAACATGAAATCATTCGTACTAAGTTTAACATTCTTGTCCCTTGCAGCTGTTTCTGCCATGGCCCAATGCAAAGAAGTGATATGGCCGGAAAACAAAGCGAAGGCCGAAGAATCCGTAGCTATTTACAGCGATGCCCTCAAGCAAGGAAATTATCGCGGGACCACTGCTTCCCTCCAATGGATGCTTGTCAATGCCCCCAAATGGCAGACCAAGCTATACATTGATGGAACCGAAATTTATAACAAGCTGGCCACAGCCGAAAAAGACCCTGTGAAAAAACAAGTATTGGTGGATTCCTTGCTGATGCTGTATGATATGCGCATAACAAATTGTGGTGATGAAGTAAACGTGATCAACCGAAAAGCACTTTATGCACTTCAATTCAATGGGCAGAACAAGGCCAAGACGGCCGAGGTACTTGCCTTGTATGACAAAGTATTTGAGGTTAGCGGCAATAACGTAAGCGACAACAATCTTGAGAGCTACATGAAGACGGTGCAGTTAAATGTAGCCCTTCTTAAAAACCTTACCGATGATCAGATATTGCAACGCTATGACAAAATCTCTGAAATAATTGATGTCAAAATCAAAAAGGCATTGGCAGAAAACAAACAAGATGTTGCTGAGCGTTTGAGAAAAAGTAAATCGGCTGTGGATGATATCCTGCTTAAGTGTGGGCTAAAAATTGATTGTGATTTTGTTAGAAAGAATCTGGCTCCCAAATTCAAACAAAACCCAAGTGATATTGTCGTTGCCAAAAAGATTTTTCAATTCATGACCACCGGAGGATGTATTGAAGACCCACTTTGGTTACAGGCAGCAGAAGTAATCCACAAAACAAGCCCCGATTATGGATTGGCAAAAAACATGGGCAAACTCTATGCAAAAAATGGCAACATGGATAAAGCCGAGGTGCTGATCAACGAATCGGTTACATTGGCAACCACGCCCAAGGACAAAGCAGAGTCCTTAATTTTATCGGGGGATATTTTATCGCAAAAAGGAAATAAGGTTGGGGCGCGTGAAGCCTATCGCAAGGCATCGGCTGCCGATGCTTCGGACAAAGAGGGATTTGAAAAAATTGGAGACCTGTACATGGGCGCTGGCAAAGATTGCGCAAAAGGAAAAAGTTTTGCCGAAGACCGGTTGGTATATTTGGCTGCCTATGAAATGTATGTAAAGTCGGGCAACCAGCAGAAAATGAACTCGGCCCGCAACCAGTTTCCTTCCGTAACAGAATTGTTTGAATTGAGCTGGAAAGAAGGTGAAAGCAAATCAATTTCTTGCTGGGTTGGTGAAACCGTAGTGCTTAAAACCAGGGGAAAAGAGTAAGCTGAATTAAAAATATATTATTGAGGGCTGGCGAAATGCCAGCCTTCTTTGTTTAGGTTAGGTATAGGTTCAACTTAAAATGACCAATTGCCCTTACTCTAAAATGAAAATGTATCGCCTAAAAAATCAACCGAAGTGGTATGAAAAACATTAGTTGCCCTGTAATATCTTTAATGAAGTGCTTGTTCATACCGATGTGCTTGCTGTTCGCTGCCTGCACACCCGAAGAAACGGCCAAGCCCTTGGTGTATGAAGGCCCGCTGCGCGAAGCCGAAGAAATCACCATGTATTACACCGAAAACAACCGGATGAAAATTTTGCTGAAGGCAAAAAAAATAAATGATTTCCAAAATGGCGACAGCGAATTTCCGGAAGGGATTTTCATAGAATTTTACGATGAGTTTGGGAAAATAACTTCCACGCTTCGCGCCAACAGTGCCTACTATTTTAAAGCCGAAGACAAATGGCGCGGCCTGGGCGATGTGGAGGTGATCAACCTGGAAAAAAAACAACAACTGAACACGGAAGAACTCTTTTGGAAACCTGCCACCAAAAAAATATTCACCGAAAAATTTGTCACCATTAAATTGGAAAGTGAAATCATTTATGGAACTGGCCTTGACGCAGCCCAGGATTTATCGCATTACACCTTACGGGATACGAAAGGGGAATTTGATGTGAAAGAGTAACGTGCGATAAAAAACCGCAGACCCGTTTATGGATGGAGGTTTTCGTGCGCAAGCGGGCAAGGGATTGAAGTGCCCGCCTGACCGGACGGGCAGGGAAAGCCCCCGATGGCATGTGTTGGGATGCGCGTATCGGGGCTTGCAACAAAAAGCCCGGTATTGACGGTACCGTCAGCATGCCCCCAAAATATAAATTTCAATAAGGTGCACCTGAACCAGTAAATCTTGAAAACTAATAAAGAGAAAGATGAAATTATTCGACATCATACTTTTATCGCTGGCCGCTTTTTTTGTGATCGTTGGCATCTACGAAATTATGGCCGTTGGCATTGGCCACGCCTATTGGCTGGTAATGATGGCCCTGCTCCTCTTTTTCTACTATACCCTCCGCAAAAAGAAGTAAGGCTTAGGTTTTACCTTCAGGCTATTTCCCTTCTCCTTCGGAGAAGGTGGCCGAAGGCCGGATGAGGTCTAACCACCTGAAAATCAGTAGCATTTTATTATTCCTTCCCTTTGCCGAATGAACCGAACAGTCTAAATTTGCGGTTCTTTAAACGCCTACAGGCAGTAGGGCTGAAGCAGTTGTAAAGCATTTTTTAGTTAACCAACCTTATTTATTTCTTATGGCATTGATCGCACAGTTGAGGAACAATATGACAAAATGGGTAGTAGGGCTTATAGCTCTTGCCCTGGCTGCATTTATTTTGGGCGGAGACCTGATTGGAAATGGCCCTAATTCAGTTTTTGGAAATGAAAACACGGTAGGGAAAATTGCGGGCTCAAGCATTTCCTTAGAGGATTACCAGGCTGCCATTCAAGAACGCGAAAACAATTACATCCTGAACTTTGGCCGTCAGGCGGGAGAAAGAGAAAGGCCGTTGCTCCAGCAGCAAGCCTGGGATCTTTTGATTGCACAAAAAGCCATTAAACCTGAGTATGAAAAATTAGGGGTTAAAGTGACCACCGAAGAAATCTGGGACATGATACAAGGCAAGAACGTGGACGAGAACGTAAAGGCATCGTTCGTAGATTCTGCCGGTAATTTCGATCGCACCCGATTATTGCAATACATCAACCAATTCAATTCACCTGCTCCTATTGAGCCGCGTGCCTTCAACGCATGGCAAGAAGGCAAATTCAGGTGGAGCACTTTTCAAAAAGACCTGGGCATGGGCCGCGAGCGCATAAAATATGAAAACCTGTTGGTGAAGACCAACTACGTAACGGAGGCAGAAGCCGAGCGCGATTATCATTCACAAAGTGATGTGGCCGAAGTGAAATATCTTTACGTGCCATTCTACGCCATCAGCGATTCGGTGGTTACAGTAAGCGACAGCGACCTGAAAACGTACTACAATCGCAACAAAGAAAAATACAAAGTTGAACAAACCCGTAGCCTAATCTATGTTTCCTTTCCGGTTAATGCCTCCGCAGACGATTCATTAAAGATACGCGAAGACCTTCAGAAAATTGCCACAGAATTTAAAACCGTAACGGAAGATTCGGTGTTTGCGGTTTCACAATCCGAAGGTCAAACCCCATATTCAAAATACACCGTTTCCTCCCTGCCTTCATTGCTTAGCAATCAAAAAGAAAACCTTGTTGCAGGCCAGGTGATAGGCCCTGTGCTGGAAGGAAGTGCTTATAAAGTTTTCAAAATTTCCAAAATCGGAAAGGACACCACCGGCACCGCCAGGGCCAGTCACATTCTTATTAGGTGGGACAGCGAAACGGATGCCGCCAAAAAAATTGCCAAAGAAAAAGCAAGAAAAATTTTAACCGAAATTAAAAACGGTGCCGACTTTGCCGCCAAAGCGCGCGAACATGGAACCGATGGCACCTCCACACAAGGTGGCGATTTAGGATTCTTCCCTTCGGGCCAGATGGTGAAGCCATTTGAGCAAGCCGTGTTCTCAGCAAAGAAAACTGGGTTGATCAATGATGTGGTTGAAACACCATTTGGATATCACATATTAGAGGTGACCAGCCTTGTTGACTATACCGCCTACACGGTGGCCACTGTTGAATTGAACATCGCGCCAAGCGATGAAACATTGAACAATGCCTTTCTTAAAGCGCAAACTTTTGCCAGCGACCTTTCGGGCGTAAATGATTTTAAAGAAAAAGCGAAAAAAGAAAACCTGACTGTGGTTGACGCAAATGATCTGGCCACAGGCGAAAGGAACATTGCCAACCTGGGTGAGGCCCGCCAGATGGTAACGTGGCTGTTCCGCGATGCAGAAATTGGCAAAGTCTCCGATGTGTTCGATCTGGATGCCACCTATGCGGTGGCCGTGATGACGGGAGAAGTAGAAGCCGGCTTTAAAGAATTTGATAAGGTGAAAGAAGAAATCACACCGGCTGTAAAGAATGAATTGAAGAGCAAAAAAATACTTGAAAAATTAAATGCCCAAAAAGGTACGCTCGAAGAAATAGCGACCGCATTCGGTGCGGATGCAACCGTAAATTCTTCCAGCGATTTAAAGTTCAATTCAAACACATTGCCTTCGGTGGGGCTCGACCCTATTGCTGTGGGAAAAGCATTTGCTTTGGAAAACGGAAAACGCACTGCGCCATTTGTTGGTGAAAACGGGGTGCTTATCATCGAGCTTCAAAATAAAACAATCGCGCCCGCAGTGGGCGACTACGCTACTTTCAAGAATCAATTGTTGCAGGGCTTAAACGGAAAATCGAGTTTAGGTATTGCCGATGCAATAAAAGAAGGAGCTAGCATTAAAGACAACCGGTACAGATTTTTTTAAACATAAAGATCAAAACCAGAAGCGCCCCGGTTTACATCGGGGCGTTTTATTTTTACATGATTACCCAAAAGGGCGCAGCAATATTGGCAAAAGAGTAATATGGATGCAATTTGGTTTGCAAATTTTCGCGAGAAGCTGGATGGCCATTATGCATGGCCATCGCTTTACATCTTCAAGTTCATTGTGCCCACCGGCAAGGAGAACGAAGTGAAAAGCCTTTTTCCAAAACACACTTCCTCCGAAAAGCTTTCCAAAAACGGAAAATATACAAGCGTCACCATTGAAATGATGATGCCTTCCAGTGCCCTGGTGATTGAGGTTTATCAGGCAGCAGCAAAAATAGAAGGGATTATTGCCTTGTGATGTGAGGGGCAAATTGGTTGCAACAAACTATCCTACACCACCAAACTTTGCCGTTTAGAATCCTGACCCGATTATCCTAACTTTATTGCCTAAACACAATCGCCATGTGGAACGAAGAAAACAACCGCCTAGTAAAAACTTTTAAATTCCGCGACTTCAAGGAAGCCTTTGGCTTTATGACCAAAGTGGCACTGATCGCAGAAAAAATGGATCACCATCCCAACTGGTCCAACGTTTACAACTCGGTCACCATTGAACTATCCACGCACGATGCCGGAAATGTGGTGACAGAGAAAGACAGAAAACTCGCCAAAGAAATTGACAAGCTGTAATTACGACTCTGAGAAATTGGCAGTTGAAAAAAAGCAATTGACAAAGTCCCCGATTCTGCCGTACATTTTGTCAATTTGAACCGTCAATTTTTGATCACAGCACTACCATGAACCCAACTTCCCTCTACCTGGTGCCCACGCCCATCGGCAACTTAGGCGACATTACTCTGCGCGCATTGGAAGTTTTAAAAAAAGTAGATACGATTTTGGCGGAAGACACGCGCACATCAGGATACCTGCTAAAGCATTACGAAATATCAAAACCGCTTCAAAGCTTTCACATTTTCAATGAACACAAAATGCTGGCTGGATTGATTGAGCGAATGCAAAAAGGCGAAGTAATGGCACTCATCAGCGATGCGGGCACGCCAGGGATTTCCGATCCTGGCTTTTTATTGGTGCGCGAAGCCTTGAAGGCAAACCTTCAGGTAGATTGCCTGCCGGGTGCCACCGCGTTGATACCCGCTCTTGTCAAATCCGGTTTCCCTACCGATCGCTTTGTGTTCGAAGGATTTTTGCCCCATAAAAAAGGAAGGCAAACGCTTCTAAAAAAATTGGCCGAAGAAGATCGCACCATCGTGTTGTACGAATCTCCTCACCGGTTGATAAAAACAATAGAGCAAGTGATTGAATTTTTTGGTGCCGACCGTTTGATTTCTGTTTCGCGCGAGCTATCAAAATTGCACGAAGAAACTTTTACCGGCACGGCACAGGAAGTGCACCAGCATTTTTCGGCAAAAGATGTGAAAGGAGAAATAACAATAGTGATCGATGGCAAAAAAGAATAACACGCCATCGCAAAATGTGTGGATACTGTTTGCCACCTCCACCTTGCTGCTATCGGCAGGATGGCTAATGAAATCTTTTCCCGTTTTCATTTTTGCCGGTCTTGCCCCGCTCTTTGCTATTTCCGATCAAGCCAAGGATAAAGAATCGCCCTGGAACCACCTTGAATTGATATTACTTTCGCTGGCTATCTCATTTTTTTGCGCCCGTATTTTTGACACAGCCCAAATCATACCTATACTGGCCCAGTCCATTTTATTGGCGCTGGCTTTTGCGGGCTATACATTTTCATACCAGAGCTTGGGAAGCAGGCTTGGAAAATTTACCATCCTGTTTTTCTGGCTTGGCCTCGAGTACCTGATGCTGAAACTTCCCTGGCGGCAGAATTCCCTTTTTCTTGCCGATGCGCTCCTCTTAAAAACATCGTGGTGGAAATGGAACACATCGCTCGGTTATCTGGGCATTTCATTTTGGGTGCTTACAGTAAACCTATTTTTTTATCTCGGCTTTTATAAATATTCCACCATCAATTGGTATCTCGTTGCGTTCTCTATTTTACTGATAGCTTGCCCCCTCATTTATTCAGTCTATTTTTTAGAAACCCCGGGCATAAGCCGCGAACAAATGATGTCGGTGTATGGAACCGGAGAATTGCCCGTGAGCGAAAATTATAAAAACAGGGCGGAGTTTATTGTGCGCACCGCTACGTGGGTAGCTGTACTTATCTTACTTTTGGCAATCGTAAAAAACAAAACACAAAAAAAATGAACTTGGCGGGATTGGAAAAAAATGTGGTTGAACTGTGCCAGGAAGTAGGTGCGTTTATGAGCAAAGAGCAAGCAGGATTCGACCTTTCGAAGATTGAACAAAAGGGAAGCTCCAGCAACTTGGTTTCCTATGTGGATAAAGAATCGGAAAAAAGACTCGTTGAAAAATTATCAAAGTTTTTGCCCGGCTCCGGCTTTATTGCCGAAGAGGGCACCAACAAAACCGGCACCAATGAATATCGATGGATCATTGATCCCTTGGATGGAACTACCAACTATTTGCACGGCCTGCCCCTCTACGCCATCAGTATCGGACTTCAAAAAAATGAACAAACCGTGTTAGGGGTTGTGTATGATGTGAGCCATCAAGAATGTTTTCACGCCATTGAAGGAGAGCAGGCAAAATGCAATGGAAAGGAAATAAAAATTTCATCCATCAAAACGTTGGAAGAAAGTTTGTTGGCCACGGGGTTCCCCTATTATCATTCAGGAAAAAAAGAAGATTACTTAGAGATCATCAAAGTTTTTCTAGAGACAACGCACGGCATCAGGCGCCTTGGCAGTGCAGCCATCGACCTTGCTTATGTTGCATGCGGAAGGTTGGAGGGGTTCTTTGAATATGACCTCAAGGCGTGGGATGTGGCCGGGGGCGCATTTATTGTGCAACAGGCCGGAGGGAAAGTCTCTGATTTTAAAGGCGGATCAAATTATCTTTTTGGTGGCGAACTGTGTGCGGGCGGCCATGTGCAACCAGAGATGTTGAAGGTAATTCAGGAGAAGTGGTGGAAGTAAATTGACGCGATAGAACTATTGACTCAGCAAGAATCAAACAACAACTAAAGTTTCTTCATGGGCTACCAGTGCCGATGCGTATAGAAGTGCAGCGTTAATATCTTCCCTTGTTAAATGCGGGTACATATCTACCACATCTGTAAAAGAGCTTCCTTCAGAAAGGGTTTTAAGAATAAGCTCAGCAGTAATCCTTGTTCCTTTTATTGTGGGCTTTCCAAGCATAATGGCAGGGTCAACAACAATTCTATTATTTATGTTTTCCATTTTCAAAGATAATTGATTTTGAGCAAAATCTTAGCTGTGGGGGGTGCATTGGATGATTACAAATTGCACTGGATTAAAAAACAATAGCCTATCATCAGAAACCAAATCCCGTGGAGAATATTTATCCTGAAACTCAAGTGCGCTGGCCCGGCAAAAAGGCGGGGGTGCGATAGGATGCGGGAGGAAGCATCTTTTTGTCTTGACTTTTTTTCCCAATGGGATGCCTGTGGCGTGGGTACTTTTTTGTGTCAAGACAAAAAAGTGCCAAATCAAAAATTGAAACATACATGAACATACTAAAAATTGAATGAAAAGTACGTGTACCGTGCAACTTGAGCAAATAGAACGATAATGCTACTTCAATTTTGAAATAGCCTCCTCCACATCGGAAACATAAATTTCGTTCTGCACTTCTGCATACGGATCTTTATGTTTGATGCCTTTTCCGTTGATCAGTTCGAGGGCCGTAGCGAGCTGCCCTTTGGCCTCAGCGTTCATCCCCAGTTCTAAATAAATCATCCCTTTCCAATAATATGGATCGGCCAGCGTGCTGTACACCTTTATTTCATTATCAAAATCTTTTAGCGCACTCTCCACATCACCCATTTTCATTTTCAAAAGTCCACGATAAAGATAATCATACAGGCCTACCCAATCTTCACCTCGTTCTTTAATAGTGTTGGCAATGGCTTTATCGTAATAGGTCAACGCCAGAAGGTTGTTGCCAAGTGCCGCATGTGCTTCACCCAAAATAATATAGATATTGATGAGACTAAAACTACAAAGCAACACTGAACCACGCCATTGCAGCAAGCTATGTTAGTGAAATTGTCAGAATAACTTCCGCAAATATCGGGTGCATTTCAAAAAGACGCAGTGATTTATCGCTGACCTTGACAACGAAAATCACTCATCAGAAATTTTTAGGCAAACGTCAGTTTTGTGTTTGGGACTAAAGTCCCTTTTAGTTTGCTTTCAATTGCCACGGGCTTAAGCCCGTGGTAATTGAAAACCTGTAGGAAGTGGGCTTTAGCCCAACGTATCGATGCAGTACACGCACAAACTCTATTGCTTACAGTAATGTCGGTTAAAACTGGAAGCGCGACCATGTCTTTTTGAAATGCACCCCAAATATCAAAGAAAATAACAGGCCATAAGGTCGTCCCTCCAGGACTTACTTCTAACGCAAATACATAACTCTACCATAAGGATCATCCCTCCGGGATTTTTGGTATTGTTTGAATCTTAGTCCGCCATTGGTGGACGGACTTATGGTAGAAGGATATGTTTGAGTGAAGGTGATAAGTCCCAGAGGGACGACCTTATGCAAAAGTTATTTTGGAAATATTTTTTTTAACTCAATTAGTCTTTCATTTGCTTCGGCCAAAGTCGGATATTTCTCTATAAATATGCTTTGTCCATCTGGCATTTTTAAAGTCAAGCAATAATACTTTTTTTTGTCTTGTTCAAGTATCACACTTACCGGCATTTCCAAAATCTTATTATTGAATTTGAATGCACCAAGTTTGTAAAACGTTTCTAAGTTTTTGTTGGGTGTCGTTTCCATTATTTGTCCAAATGGAACTTCTCCCAGCAAATAAGAGAGACCAATTAATGCGAATGAAAATATTAACGATTGAAAAATACTTATCCCTTTGCCTATTGGTGTATTTATGTAAGCAAAAAAAAGGCAGACCGTAAAAATTGTAAAAATCCCAATTGCAATATTTTTAAGTCGATTATTTGTCAGTATGTTATAATAAAATTGTCCCATGTCCGATTGAATTGGCGCTTACTTTTCTATTGCCAGCAGTGTCACTGCTTCCCCTTCCTAAAATCCAACGGAGGTTTTCTATCGCCAATCATGGACTTGTATTTGAAACCTGGGCCAACAAAATCGTCCAACTCTTTTTTTGCTTTGCCAATGATGGAAGGATTGTTGAAAATATCTATGCCCGTCATGGCAATAATTTTTGCTGCGTTGTTCATCGCTTTGTAGCCAATGCTCATGCCGCCAGTTGCCACCGCCTGCCATGAGTGGGCCGGCACACCGGGCACCCACGTGGCCACGCCCAGCCCCGCGGTGGGCACTACCCACGTGATGTCGCCCACATCCGTAGAGGCCGGAAAGAAACCACCCGTCTTGAAAGGTTGAACTTGTGTGGCCGATTCAAGGGGTGGCACTTTAAAGGTAAGCGTGCTTTGTATTTTTTTTCCAAACGCAATTTCATCCTGCGTGTAATTTACTCCACCTACTGTTTTGAGATTGTTGTACATCAGGCTGGCAAGCGTTTCGTTGGGCACTAAGTTGAACGAGCCGGAGATCACTTCATATTTCATGGTGGTCTCCGTGCCACTGGCTGCACCCTCGGCAGCTTTTACAATGCGGTTCCAGATTTCTTCCACCATGCGCGCGTCTGGGTGGCGCACCATGTATTCTGCTTCGGCATAGTCGGGAACAACGTTGGCGGCCAAGCCACCTTTGTTGATCACGTAATGTATGCGTGTTTCCTGCGGCACATGTTCGCGCATCAGGTTCACCATATAATTCATGGCTTCCAACCCATCCAAAGCCGAACGTCCGGCTTGCGGTGCGGCCGCTGCGTGTGCCGATTTCCCATAAAACTTAAAAATAGTTTGTTTGATGGCGAGGCACGATTGCGGGCTGGCGTCATTGGCGCTGCTTGGATGCCAGTGCAATACGGCATCCACATCGTTGAACAACCCATCGCGCACCATATACACTTTTGCTGCGCCACCTTCTTCGGCAGGGGTGCCAAATAATTTTATCGTGCCCGCTTTTTTATTTTTGATGAGCCACTCTTTCAGCGTGACGGCCGCAGCCACCGAGGCCGTGCCAAACAAGTGATGACCACACGCGTGACCGGGCCCTCCTTCAATTTTTATTTTCCTGTCGGCAATGGAATCTTGCGAAAGTCCTGGCAGTGCATCAAACTCGGCCAAGATGCCAACAACGGGATCACCGCTTCCAAAGGTGGCGGTAAATGCGGTAGGCATTTCGGAAACTCCTGTTTCGATTTTAAATCCTTCGCTGCGCAGCACCCCTTGCAGGCGCTCGGTGCTTTGTGTTTCCAAAAAACCCAGTTCGGCATAGCCCCAAATATCGCGAGCCACTTTTTGATAGACGGGAAATTTTTTGTCAAGCTCGGCCACCACAAACAGTTTGTCGCGGTCGGGTTTTATTTTGGGATTGATTTCGGTTTGTGCCTTCAGGGAGAATGCAGAAACGAGGAAAAAAAAGATGAGGATTTTTTTCATGAGGGTAGCTTTAAGATCATTCTTGGTTGAAAGTAAATCAAAAGATGTGAGTATTGGAACTGGTATTTGATGGATGATTTTTGGTGGTGCGACAAATTTTTATGATTGCCACAGCCTTAAGCTAAAGTGAAGAAATTCATTTGGTGCATAAATCCTAATTACGTAGGGCGGATATATGTATGTTTTGTTAATTTAGGTGCGCAAATACGGTGGTTATGGGCAACCCCATTTTGACATTTTCTCCTATCGAATTAAAAAGGAATTTGTAACCAGACAATAGGGGTAAATAGGATGGCAGTTGTCTTCTTTA
>JAYVAI010000485.1:0-7215 GCA_043751075.1 Cyclobacteriaceae bacterium
ACCAATCCCTTCTTGAACCCGTTTAACTGGGCAAGATTTGTAAGGGATATGAAGCAGAAGAAAAAATAGCAGGATCGGTTATCATCGTGGTTGATTGCCAAAAAAAAAAGAATCGGACTACGCGCCCGATTCTTTTCCGCAATATTAAATTGACCTGCGCTATTGTCGAGATGATCCCGCTCCGAGCGGGACGGTCTCCAAGTACTACGTGATGCTATTGTCGAGATGAGAGGATTCGAACCTCCGGCCTCCACGTCCCTAACGTGATGCGCTAACCGGGCTGCGCTACATCTCGGAAAAAATACAGGTTGCAAAAATAGCAAAAATCAGAACAGTGCAAGCTCAATTTTTTTGATTTCGATAACCTGATCAGGATAGTCATCCCTTTTTTCAAGAGTCATTCAATGAAGTATCCAATCTTTCAGAAATGTATTGCCGCTCTATTTGTGGCAGGCTTGAGTTCAAATTTGCACAAAGGCCACAAAATAAATGCAAAGGAAAATCTTCGTGGCTTCGTGCCTTTGTGGCTGCCCCTCTTCATATCTCAAGCCACATGTTATCCTCCATCGAAACCATACTTGCTAGTGGTGCAATGTCCAAGTACGGGTACGTGACCTTAGAAAGGAAAAGTCCTTGCGGATAGGCGGGGTCAAAAAATTTGGGTGTCTTTTTGGTGGCGAAGTAACTTTCAAATTCATAAACACTCAATCCGCCTTTTCCTATTTGCAAGAGCTTGCCCACCAGCAGTCGCACCATGCGGCCTAGGAAACGATCGGCAGAGATTTGAAAGCGCAGTCTGTCACCGGATGCTGTCATAAATAATTTGGCAGAAGAAATCTTACAGATAGTGTGCTGATACGATTCTGGTCTTTTGCAAAACGCCCGGAAGTCGTTGTATTTCAAAAGAAAAAGCACCGCCTCTTTCATTTTGTCATGATCCAATTTTTTAGATGGATACCAGCTGCTTGTGCTTTCTAGAAATGGGTCTTTGTTGAGGTGGATGAAATAGTTGTAGGTGCGGTGTGTGGCATCGAACCGTGCGTGTTGATTGTCCAGCACGGGAATGATTTCAAAAATAGCGATGTCGTTGGGAAGCATTTTGTTTGCACGGAACAGCAAGTCGAAGTCCCATTCTTTTTTTACATCGAGGTGAAAGAAAAACTGGCTCGCATGCACCTGTGCATCGGTGCGGCCACAGCCCATCACCGTCACGGGCTCTTTCAAAATAAGGCCAAGAACATCTTCCACCACTTGCTGCACGCTGATTGCCTGAGATTGACGCTGCCATCCGTGGTATTGGTTTCCCTGAAAGGCTGTGTGGAAGAAATATCTCAAAGAAATCGGTTGAAGTATGGTGGTAAAAAGTGGTGATTGAGTTTGCAAACACCAGCAAGGGTTAATTTCATTCCGTAAAAATAATACTATTTGTTCCGATGGTAATTATTTTGGACTTTGAGGCATCTTAAAAAAATATTTACATGAAAAATCTCATTGTGCTTTTTGCTTTAATTCTTTTCTCTGCTTCGCTCATCGCCCAATCTGGCAAGGTGCTCGACCACGAAAGTATGCCAAGCAAAATATTAAAGGGCGATAGTAAGTACGCTGTGTATCTTCCTCCCGACTACGAAACTTCAAAACGAACCTATCCGGTATTGTACTTGCTGCACGGTGCGGGTGACGACCAAACCGGTTGGGTACAGTTTGGCGAAGTGCTCAACATTGCCGACAAAGCAATCAATGAAGGCACGGCCACGCCCATGATCATAATTATGCCCGATGCCAACACCGGCCAACGCGGATATTTCAACAATCTTAAAAACGATTGGCGTTATGAAGATTTTTTCTTCGAAGAGTTCATGCCTTTTGTAGAGAAGGCATACCGCATAAAAAGTGAGAAACGCTTTAGGGCAGTGGCCGGCCTTTCGATGGGCGGTGGCGGATCGTTTATGTACGCACTCCGTCATCCTGAATTGTTTTCTTCTGCTTGCCCGTTGAGCGCGTATGTGGGCCCACTTACCGTGGAGGATGCCAAAGCCCGCCTTGAGCAAGGCAATCAGAAAGGGACCGATGCCGAAATTGAAGCATACTTTAAAAGGCACAATGCCATGGCATTGATCAATGAAGTTAAGGATGACCAGAAAAAAGCAGTACGGTGGTTTATAGACTGTGGCGATGATGATTTCTTGTTCGAAGGGAATTCGCTGGCCCACATTGCCATGAAGAAAAAAGAAATTCCGCATGAGTTTCGTATCCGCGATGGCGGCCACACGTGGACGTACTGGCGTGCCTCGTTGCCGGTGGTGCTCACGTTTGTTTCGGAGGCATTTCATCAATATTGATACTACTTTGTCATGTTCTAAATTTGCGTATTAAAGTTCTCAAACAAGGTTACCTGCTCAAGAATAATTATGTTAGGAAACAAGCCCTGAAAGGGCGCTATCAAGTAACGCAGGGTGCAGCCCTGCGTTTTAAGGTGAAGAAGTGTATTAAGCCCTGAAAGGGCGGAATCTATCAGAGAAGATATCACCCTTTCAGGGCTTGCGATAAGAATAGCATTCACCAAACGCAGGGCTTCACCCTGCGTTTATGATCACCGCCCTTTCAGGGCTTTCGACTTCAGGAATAGTTGTATCGTAATGGTAGCTCCAAGTTCGATTCATTGTGTGCACAACATGACAAAGTAGGATTGATCCCTACACGCTGATAAATAAATCGTCCATCGTAATTTCATTTTGTACTATAGAGCGGCTGTATTCATTTTGAACCAGACCATAGGTAGTGATCATAGTTAGAAAAATAGCTTTCCTGGTTTTAGTGGTTTCTTTAAAGGTGTTTAGTTTATTCCTCAAATCACCATCGTAGCTTTTGGTAATGGTAAAGGGTGCTATCGAAAATTTAACTTCGCAGAGATTAACGATCCTATCTCTCCTATCAATAATCAAATCTATTTGAGTGCCCTTTGTTTTTCCATTTCCTTTTACCTGCCAGGTTGTTTCTTCGCTGCTGACTCCACTTATCTTTAAGGCGTTTTTGATTTGTGGCATGTGTTGCAAGCATACTTGTTCAAAGGTGATGCCCTCCCAGGCTTTTACGGAAGGATCGTCAATCTTGTTTAGCCACGTATTGAATGATTTTTTATTGCCAGGCGCAATGAATTTCAAATAGAACATCGAATAGAAATCGGAAACGCAATATGTTTTTTTAGAGGAGGTAGTGCCATACGAGGTATAGCCGGTAACAAACCCGCTCTCTTCCAATTCTTTCAATTTTGTGCTCACGTCTCCTCCGGTTGATAAATTGGCCGAGGACATTATTTCTTCTCTTTTGGCGCTGCCACCCAGTTCCACTATTTTCCTGATGATGGTTTCGTGCTTGCTTGCGTTTGTAAATAGCGATGACCAAATAAATGTGAACTCAGATTTTAACAATCCATTTTTTTCAAAGCAAAGCTGCTGAATGTTTTGAGCGGCACTTAATCCTTTTTGTACGTGATTTAAATAATAAGGTATGCCACCCATAACCATATACAATTGCACAATTTGGTAGCGGTCTAAGGCGATGCCTTTTGATTGAAGAAACAATTCTGTTTCGTGTAAAGTAAATGGCTCCAACTTTATTCTTGCTGTAAGCCGGTTGTGCAAACCTCCTTTGTTTTTAATGAGTTTATTGATAATCCACGAAGCAGCCGAGCCGCATACAATCAATTTCACATCGGCATTGGCACTTGCCCACGAATTCCAAAAAAACTCAAGACCGCTAATAAAATCCGATTTCTTTGTATCAAACCACGGCAGTTCATCCAGAAAAATTATTTTTTTTCCTTTACGTTTTTTTAACTCTTTTATCAAAACATTAAAGGCCTCCAGCCAATTGTTGAAAGTGCCATAGTCTTTCTCAAAAGATTGATTAACAAAAATGGTGAAGCTGGTTAGTTGCTTTTGCGTATTGGCGTTGGCCAAACCGGTAGCGTAAAAGGTAAATTCATTCTTAAAAAATTCCCTTATTAAAAATGTTTTTCCTATCCGCCTGCGGCCATATACGGCAACAAATTCGGCTTGCTTAGATTCAGCAATCTTTTGAAGCCTTTCTATTTCTTCTTTTCTGCCCAGTGTTTTCATTGCTTGCCAGGTTTACATGGAGAGTAATCATTACCCGCCAAAATTACTCTTTAATTGTGATTTTGGCGTATAATGTATTTCATTATTCGCCAAATTCTGTTTTTATGTCTTAAAATGGCGAATAATGAAGTTGTGCCTATACCCTCAGCTCCCGATTGGCTCGCAGCTCATGCACATGGAAAGTCCAACGTTGAAAGCGGCAACAATATTCTATCAAGGTACGATCTCCCACCTTTGGTCTTGCTCACTAACAGAAATGATTCACAATCTCAATATCTGTGCGGTAGAACGTAGCAAACAAAGCTAAACGATTGGCTGGCTGCAAGGCATTATCCTTAACTTTGCGCCTTACAATTTTATTCGTGTGCCGAAATCCATTTCACATATTCTCCTTGTAATTCTAATTCTTATTCTTATTGCTGATAAATCGTATGCTCAGTTAGATCCAGAACGAATTGCTTGGGGCAGAATTAAGGCGGGGAAGTGGGAGAGCTCTCAGCGGCTGTTGAAAAAATCCCTGCAAAAAAATCCTTCCAACCTGGAGGCTAACTATGCGCTTGCAAATTGGTTTTTCTCTAATGCCAATCCTGATTTTCATATTGATTCGGCTTATCGGTATGTAAAAAATTCGATTCGCATATACGATACGCTTTCCTTGCGCGACAAGGAGAAAGTACTAAAATTTCCAATCGACAGCCTGCTGTTGGCAGCATTAAAGATGAGGGCCGACAGTGCTGCCTTCGAAAGGGCGAAGCATGAAAATACCGAAGCAGCGTACATTCAATTTATTAAATCATTTGGCTCTGCCACGCAAGTGCCCAATGCCGTGGAGCTTCGCGATGAAGTAAGTTTTCTGGAGGCATTGAAGTCAAATACCTACAACAGTTTTTACGATTACCTGCAGCGTTATCCTCAGTCGCACAGGGCCCAAGAAGCCAGAACTCGGTATGAGAGACTTCTGTTTGACGTTAAAACAAAAGACAAACGACTGGCAAGTTTTAAGCAATTCCTCAATGAGTTTCCTTCCAGCCCGCATGCAGGGGAAGCCAACCTTCAGGTATTCGAATTGGCCACCGCTTCGGGTGAGCCCGAAGATTTTTTCAGTTACCTGAG
The DNA here is from genome assembly GCA_043751075.1 of Cyclobacteriaceae bacterium. Lineage (GTDB taxonomy): Bacteria > Bacteroidota > Bacteroidia > Cytophagales > Cyclobacteriaceae > ELB16-189. The sequence continues at coordinate 5,232 of JAYVAI010000485.1, forward strand.
AGAGTTTCCATCTAATGAAAATAAAAAATTTGTTCGCGACATCTTGTTCCATATTTATAAAGATCGTGAGGAAGCCATTCCTGAAATAATAATGACCGATTCATTAACGCAAGTGATCGGCTTGGATGCTCACTTTTGGGTTCCGTTTTTGAAGAATGAAAAATTTGGTTTTATGGATCAGACCGGGACGGAGGTATTGCCACCACAATTTCAGGAATTGCCAGAGGAATATAAATGTGGCCCAGTATTCGATGACATACTTTCTTTGCCCGATGGATATTTTAGCCGAACGGGAAAAAAGATTGCCGGCACAGCTTCGTCACTTCAATCGGTTGGGTTTGGTTTTTTAACGGCTAAGCAAGGAAGTTGTCTTCAGCTGATCCACAAATCGGGGCGCAAGATCATTCAAGATTGCTATGATGAATATAAAATCCTCGATGACAATTTTATTGCAGCCAAGCGCAATGGATTTGTTACACTGTTCACGCTTACGGGAAGGCAACTGCTGCTATCAGGAATAAACGGGGCAACGGAAGCAGAGGGTTTGATCGTTTTGCAACGGGGAGAAAAAAAAGTCATCAATACCATAAAGCAATTGGCTGCATTGGCTGATGGCAGTTTGTTTTATGATGAACGTGTGTTTGACGAAGTATTGGTGGTGGACAAAAATTTGTTGAAAGTGCGCAACAGTGGCATGGAGGGGATCCTGGACAGCGACCTGAACTATGTAGTTCCGCTGGCAGCGCACACACTTACCAAGACCCCGTTTGGATTGATAGAAAAGCAACATGGACGGAGCACCGTGCGTGGCCTTTCGGTGGAGCTTGATGAAAAAACCTGGGATAAAGTATCGTATTATAAAAACTGGTTATTGCTCTACGATATTCCGCATGTGCACCTGTTTGATATTGCCACAAAGCGTATGGTGGAAACCAACGCAGACAGCATCTGGTTCGACCGCAGCTTGACTTTTGTTGAGCAGGCCGGTTCGCAAAAAGTGTATTTATCGGCCACGCATTCCATGGTGCTTCAGCCTGGCTCAAAAATTAAATTCATTGCTTCGCGCGATTCGGTCCAATTCTTTTTTACGGAAAACAAAAACAAATTTTCTGTATTTGATTTGGAGGGAGGAAAACAATTGTTCACAACGGAGTTTGAGTTGACAGAATCGTTGGGCACGGGTTATTTTATTGTCTCCAAAAGCTCGAAGAAGGGAGTGCTGGCACACAATGGGAAATTAGTGGTGCCCATAGAGATGGATGCCATTATCCTTACCGATAGCAGGTACTTGTCCTTATTAAAGGATAAAAAATTCGGATTGTATGATCTCGCTTCCAGAAAAATTATCAAACCCGTGTATGAGAGGAACCTGATCTTATTGGATAAGAGCCATGTGGCTGTCTATAAAGAAGGAGCCTATGGGGTAATGGACCTTGATGCCAAGCCGGTGACTGCCTTTGAGTTTTCTGAAGTGCAACCGTGGAGTGATTCCGTTATTTGGGCAAAAAAAAATTTCCAGTGGATACTCCTGAATTATCGCAATAAAAAAATTGTAGTTGATCACATCCAGGATTTCACCTGGATAAAAAACACACCCGAAGAAAAAATTGCGCGTATCCATCGGGAAAATTACTATGGCATTGTGAGCAATAGCAGGGGAGTTATAGTGCCAACCAACTTTACGGAAATCATTAACTTAGGCAGCGCAGACATCCAACTTTATTTTACCGAAAAGCAAGTGGAAGAGGCGGGCATATTTGTGGTTGTGTATTTTGACAAAGACGGTAAATTAGTGCGAAGGCAAGCATACGAAGAAGATGAGTACGAACGGATTTTGTGTGGCGATCACTAATATCTTTCATACCTTTAAGCCCACTACGTTTTATCAAACTTCGATTCAAAAGTCTAACGCAACAAATTACAAAAAGTAATTTGTTGCTAAATGAATAACTACAAAAGAATTACATTCGAGGATAGAGTTAAG
>JAYVAI010000486.1:0-20116 GCA_043751075.1 Cyclobacteriaceae bacterium
GTGGAGCAGTTGTTCAACCCCAATGTGGTGAAGGTGGTATGCAATAAAAATCAGGAGGCATTTTATTTTAGCCGATCGGTGATCCCCTACTTTAGAAATCAGGAACAAGCAGAGTGGGTAACGCACCACACCTATTACAAACACATTGGCATGTATGGATATCGGAGCGATGTGTTGGGGAAAATTACTTCGCTAAAAGTTTCTGGGTTGGAGCGGGCCGAATCACTGGAGCAACTGCGCTGGCTTGAGAATGGTTTTAAAATCAACGTAAAAGAAACCAATATTGAAACCATTGGCATAGACACACCGGAGGATTTGCAAACCGCCATTCGGCAACTCACCGGCAACCCATGAGCAACCGTCCCGAAGTTGATCACACGAGAGATGCCACTTTGAAATTCTTTCTTGACTACACAGAAAGAAATCAGGACTTGCTGAGTCGAAGAAAAGTATGCGACCTATCGGCAGGAAGAGGATACATCGCCCACCTATTTGAAAATGCCGGGGCTGAAGTGCATGCCTTTGATTTGTTTCCCGATCAAAACAAGTTTTTAAAATCCCCGGTAAGGAAAATAGACCTGCAGCAAAAATTTCCCATCGAGAGCCATTCAATGGATTTGGTAATCTGCTGCGAAACCATTGAACATCTTCCCAATCAATATTTTCTTTTTCAGGAAACTGCGAGGATTGCAAAAGAGGGGGGCACATTTATACTCACAACTCCAAACAGTTCATCTCTGCGCAGCAGGTTCTCACAATTTATGATGGAGAGTGAGCACTACGGGGCACCGGCACCCAACGAACTAAATGCTTTTACCTCATGGGATGGCAGTAAGGAAGGATACTTCAGCAAACTTTTTATCAGTGGTGTGCTTAGGCTGCGCACGTTGGCCGCGCTGAACAAACTTACGTTGAAGAAAATACATCGCACCCAAAGAAGCTCAACATCCAAGCTTTTACTTTTATGGTATCCTGTTCTCTATTATTTTAATTGGAAGGCCATGAAGAAGCAAATCAAAAACGATCGGGCAAACGCTGATACGTATCGGGCCATTTTTAAACTGAACACTTCTATGGATGTGTTATTGGGCAAGCATTTGATCATGGAGTTTGAGAGGAGAGGAAGTTGAATTGATTTTGGTCACTTTCCTATACCAATGAGCTCTGCTTTTAAAACCTCACCCCTGCCTGTCCAGCAGGCAGGCCCTCTCCACCTTGCTCCGCCAAAGCGCTTCGCGAAGGCGAGAAGGAGAGGGTGACACTCGATTGAAGCCTTGCACTTAATCTAAGTTCATGCTTTGCCTTTTAAAATTGCATTTATATATAGAACTTGACAAAGTAGGATTATTTGATAAAGGGCTTTGGCACCTGCCTTTTCTTTAATTGTCAATTGCCGTTAGCCTGAGTTTCTCCACCGCAAATTTTCTCACCTCATTCCGCACCGTTTCCAAATCACCAGGAACAAGTGACGAGCCAAGCACATGGTTGCCCGCGTTGGGAATGGGCACGGCTGCTTTCAACAAATCGGGAGTTCCCAATTGACGGTTCATTTCCAACATCGCACTTACCATCACCGTGGGGTCTTGCTCATTCTCATTCTTGAAATAATATAATGTGAGCGAAGGGCATTTCACTTTTTCAAATGTTGATGTCACCATTTTATCTTCAATCATTTCCTGCAATTGTGTCAACGATTCGATCCGGTATTTTGAATTCCAATAAATCTGCCGGGCAGAATCATATTTGATTTGCTGGTAATCACTTCCAATAACCATGCGCGCTATCTGCAAGCCCCAGGGATTGTTCAACAACCAAGCATTCGGATCATTCACCGCAATGTTTGGCGACATGTTGATCATCGCATACACGTCATCCGGAAATTCAGCCGCCAGCATAATGGCCACCGTGCCTCCGGTGGATGTGCTCATCAAAATAACTTTTTCACCAATGGCTTTGCCGATGGCCAACGCTTCTTTGGCACTATGCCACCACCTGTCGGGCGTGAAGTACAAAAGTTGCTCGGTGGTATCAACGCCATGATCGGCAAGGCGGGGCAAATACAAATTGTATCCAAACTCTTTGGCAAACTGAAGATGAACCGGATCGCCTTCCTTCTGGCTGGCAGAAAAACCATGCAGATAAACCACACTGTACGCTGTTCTTTTTTTTGTGCTGTCGGCCCAAACGATACGCGCCTCGTTATCGGGTTTTATGCGATGCTTGCTCTCTTGTGTTTCAATATAACTTTCCAATCCGGTAGGATCTGTGGGCACTATAATAGCCGCTTCATTCCATACAGGCCTTGAGGGTGTGGGACCCAAAAAATAAATGGCCACAAGCAATACGATCGGAAAAGTAATGAAGATAAATTTTCGTGACATAAGGTGATTGATTAAAGTTTCATGGGGCTTCAATATTAAGTCGTCAAGACCACTCCGAGTGGTCAGACGACTAACAATCTTACAACTTTATTTTCTTTATGCGCTCCACCATCTCCAGCACGGCAGGGCACACCATTGTATTTTTGTACGTCAAGTCCATGATCTGCACCATTTTTTTTCTATTGGTATGCGGATACTCGCGGCATGCCTTGGGCCGGCTGTCATATACTTTGCAATAATTTTCGCCATCCAAGAAAGGGCAAGGAGAAGATTTTAAGACGTAATCTTTGTCTTCGTCAATGCGCAGGTATTGGTCAATAAATTCGCCCGGCTTCATGCGCAGCGATTTTGAAACACGCTCAATATCGGTTTGATAAAAAATCGGGCTGGTGGTTTTGCAGCAGTTGGCACAGGTAAGGCAATCCGTCTCCGCAAAAACTTCCTCATGCACTGAATGAAACACATCGTCTATCGCACGGGCATCTTTCTTCTTTAATGATTGAAGAAACTTCTTATTCTCTGCGGATTTTTTTTTTGCTCTTTCACTAAAATTATCCATTTTCAATTATCCTTTATCACGTGTCCATTGTCACCCTTATTCCCTCCTGATAGGCCGTAGGATTTTCATTTAAAAACTTTTGCGCCTTGCTGCTGTCGAACACGTAGTCATTTTCAAATTGGTACATCATCTCAACAAATTCGCGGAGCACCGGTATGAACAATCCCAACACACGGACTCCCGTTTTCGACATTGCTTGCACACCCTTGTCGGGCATGTTCATGATCTCATACGCTATCCGGATAAATTTTTCACCGGTAATTTTCTCGGCACAGGTCAAAGCATGCCAGGTTTGGTTGTAGGCTTCCGCTGCATTGGCAAGCAACGCCACTGTTTTTCCGGTATCCGGTGTATAAGTAAATGTGTGTATCTTTTTTTTGTCACCGATCCACTGCGCACCCTTGCCTGCTTTTAACCGCTCGGTAACGGTGGAATGGATCAAACTGAGCGCAGCTCCAGGTCCATAAAAATCGGCACCACGCACAATCATCCCTTTCAAATTCCCCGCTTTGATTTCATCCAACAACTGCGTGGCAATTTTGGCACGCACTTCACCTTTTTTAGAGTTGGGGTTGAACGGTGTTTCCTCGGTCATCACGCCCGTTACCTGCCCATAGGCATACACGTTATCGAAAAACACAAGTTTGCTCCCGTGCTTTTTGCATGCATCGATGGTGTTCTTCATCACCACAGGCCATTGCTGCTGCCATACCTTGGCATCATACTTTAAACCGGCTAATAAGTAAACCACTTCACTTCCAGCCACCGCTTTTTCAGTTTCAGAATAATTTAAAAGATCCGCTTTCATCAACTCATCCGATGGGTTGATCCTTTTTGGATTGCGGCTCACCTGCCGGATTTGCGAAGTGTAGCGTGGCAGGTGCTTCGATAGTTCCTTGCCTATGGTTCCGTTGGCGCCAAGTATGGTTTGCATATCGTTTGTTTAGTTATGTGCAATGCTACCGTTTAGCTATTTGCAGTGGCTGGTCATACAAATGTTATTGTCCACCGTAACCAAACGTAATAGCGAAGATAAAACAGTTCTATTTGCAAATCATGAACATTAGGATTATTCCAATTTTTAGTCCACTTGGGTTGATTGTCGGTCCGTTAGAAAGTTTAGACTCATCAATTGTCCAGTTGCTGGTAGTTTTACAACCATAATTCAAGTCCACAATAACTATAGTCCGAGTCCCCGATTGGAATCAAAATTCTCAAACCAGGATTTATGCTAAACGTGTCATTGTCAATACTTATTGAATTTCTGTACGTTGTTATTGATTGAAAGTCAAAGTTTGATTGAGCTTTGTCTGTAATTTTGGTTTTAAAAATTGTTCGAGATGCTCCTAAATACGGGATTAGTTTCAATTTGTCAAATAAACTGCAATTCGTAACCGCAGTGGTGGGCTTTCGAAGCCGCGTCCTGTCAACGGAACAAAACGTTGAACGAAGATAAAACTTAAACCTTACACGTCACCCCACCATTGCAGAAACATTTTGTTGTGGGCTGTTTAGTTTTCACCCAAGTTAAATCCAATTTTATTACGAACTGTGGAACTAAATATTGAATTCAACTCCTCTGTCCTTTTATCAAATTCTTCTTTATGAATCACGTCATTACATAACAGCCGCATTAAGTTTTGATGATTCTGTTCGTATGACAACATTGAATTAATTTGTCCGTATTTCTCTTCAAGTGCTTCGCTTCTTCTCTTCTTGATTCTCTCTATAAAGTCGTCCAATTCTTTTTTTGATGGATTCTCATCAAAGAACTCAATTGCGTTCAAGTTGCCTGATTTTACTAAATAGAATTTTCGTTTATAGGTCAGAATAAAAACCAGTCCACATACACCGGAAACTACTAAATAAAAGAACTCGGCACCATTTCCTACATCTCCATCAATGATTCTGCGAACGAAAAGAAATATTGCAAGAATCAGTGCAATCGTAGAAGCCCCAAGCCAACCATTTCGTCCAGCTTTCTCTTTCAATATCTTTATCCCAATGTCGTCATAGTCCACAAAATATTCGTTAGAGGAAAATAGTCCTTTATGCTGTCCACGGAGTCCAGTGTCGGTCAACTCAAATGTCCTTGTGTTGAAAAATTTATCTTTCTGTGTTAGTCTATCTGTCATAAAACTAAATTGTGCATAACGTTTGTGTTTATGCAGTGCGGGGAATAGGAGGGCTTAAAAATGCAGCGCAGCGGAATGTTAAGCCCGACCATCTCCAAACTGTCCCACGTTACCGAACTAAATTAAGAAATTACTTTTAATACCTACACCAAACCCCCGCATTGCATAAACATTTTGTTAGTGGCCGTTTTCACTTATACTTTTTCCTTATCGGTTCGTAGCTGTCAAACTTTAACTCTTGTCTTATCTTGTCCGACAGCACTTGATTCTCATCTAAAATGTCAACGAGTGTATGACGGTGAAGACCGCAGTTTAGTTTGTCATAAATTCTCTCTAGTGGTTCTTTGCATTCCTTAGTCCGATTTGTTTCAAAGATGTCAACAAGACCAAATACTATTGAATGGATGTAATCATAGTCCGCTGATTTGTCAATAATTGAATTTAAAAGTTTATAGTCCCCTTTTTTATAATTCCCTACTAATAGACTCAAATATTTATCAGGACTTTTTGTCCTTTTCAGCTCTTTAATTGCAAAATCCCTAATGTTCTTTTTTGAAAATCCTTTTAATGCTGATACAGCATCCGGTATTAGTGCTTTCTTGCTTTGTCTTTTAGTTAACGCTATGTTAAAAATGTCCTTGTAGTCAAATGGATACTTAACATATTCAAAGACCCTTAGATACTGTTTTATTCGTTCATTTTTTGATTCCTCTTTAAAATCATTGGCTAGTTTTATAATGTCCTTTTGAGATAATTCATTGGCTGCAATGCTTGAAAAGGTTCTCATTTTGTTCAAATCTATATTTTCCTTTACTAGATTATAGTCCCACTTTTTGCGTTTAAATTTCTTGTCTTGACTCCACTTGTTTTGCTTTATGGATTTTAAATATATAGCGATATACTTATTTGTTTTGGCAGCTTTTTCAAGCTCATCATAGACTCTAATTTTTTTGTTCTTCTTTTGGAAGGAGTCAACCTTGTAACTATCCTCACTATCAGTCGGATTTTTATGTAAAACTTTTCCAACAACCTCGGCTACTTTCTTTAATCCATCAATTCCATCAAGTTCAATTATTGAATTTTGTCCGCAGAAGTCGAAGCCATTCTTTAAATTGTTTTCAAATCTTTCGTACAGTGCTGCCCTTGCTTCATTATTCCCTTCTTTAGCGATCAATTTTGTTAACTCACACATTTGATCGAGACTGTACCAATCCTTTTTCTGTCCACGGAGTTTTTTCAAGATGTAACCAATAATCTTCTCCTTTTGATTAGATAATTTTATCAGTCGATAGGCATACATCGCTCGATTGCCTTCCACTTGAATGTCAAATGCATAGTTTTTTATTGAAGTGTCAATAATGTCCTTTGAAAAGTCAATTTTAGGATAAGCTTTCAAGATTATGTATGACTCACCTGTCCCTCGTCTAACTGAACTTTTAAATTTCTTCTTGATTGTTGATATGTCGCTCATAAAAATGGCCACAACGCCAGTATTTGCATATTGTTTCAACATTTACTGAGCGAAAAAGGATTCGAAAATACACCTTGATTTTGTCATCAGCAAGTTGACGAACTCCATCCCAAAAACACAAGTTAAACAACATGCGCCACATCGCATTCGTTATCATTCTATTGCTATCGGTAGCATATATTTTTATATGGACAGAATTTGCAATGCTCAAGCAGCTTGGTTTGATCAAATTGTTTGTTCGGATCAAAAATTTCCTCCAGAGTTTCTTTCAGCAGCAATTCAAATTCGGGCAGCAGGTGGTTGGCATTTTCAACGGATTGCCTTTTCATTTTCAATCCGAAATCGGTGCCATCGCCAAAAAGATAATCGCGGTTGATCAGGCCTGGCACAAGCTGCATGTCTTGGGTAGCCGGATGATTGGACCGGTACAGCAACGCATACAACAAAGTTTGAAAGGCCGCCTTGTTTCGTTTTTCATCTCTTGCAAACAGCGATGCCACGGTATCGAAGCTAAGGGAATCCTTCCCGGTTTTATAGTCGATGATGCGCAGTTGATTGTCTTTCATATCCACGCGATCAATTTTTCCTCCAATCACTGCAAAGCCAGGAGCGTGATCAATTTTCATTGTATAAAGTAATCCTTCCTGCTCAATACCCTCCATCACAAAAGGTGCATGCAGTTTATCTTTGGCCAAAATCCCGGTGGCAAACTGCTTCACAATTTCTTTCACGATATATCGCTGGCCTTCGTAATCCACTTTGCGGGCAGGGTCAAGCCGGTACTCTGCGATAAACACTTCATCGATCAGCTGATCGATCACCGCACCCATCCCCTCAAAGTCGCCCTGCTCCACCGATTTATTTTTCTTCTTTGCATACAAGTCTTTGTAAAACCGCTCCATCACTTTATGCAGGAAGTTGCCCAGCACGCGGGCATCAATATCTTCTTCCACTTCTTTGGGTTCTTTTATGTGCGCCACATACCGGAAGTAAAATTTCAAACGGCACTCTATGTACGTGTTGATGGCCGAAGGTGAAATGCCTCTAAAGCGGGCCGGTGTTTCGCTCATCATGGCCAATGCCCTATGCACCTCTTCAGTTTTCGTTATGCTGATGGGCTTGATGGCCGATGGTTGCACCGGATTATGCAAAATTTGTTTTTCGATTTTTAAACCACTTTCAAAAATCAGTTGCTGCAGGTAGCGGCTCATTTCACCTTGGCCCAACACATCGGTTTCGGTATTGTAAAAGAGAAAGATATTTTCGGCACGTTGCAACACCCTGTAAAACAAGTACGCGTAAATAGCATCTTGGTGCTCCACGGTAGGCAGCCCATAAGCGCGCCTAACATTAAAAGGAATATACGAACCCTTTCCTCCAAAGGACGGGAAAGCACCTTCGTTGAGCGAAAGGATAAACACATTTTTAAAATCCAGATTACGGGTTTCCAGCACGCCCATCACCTGCATGCCTTGCAACGGTTCTCCGCTAAACGGAATTTTCTGGGCCCGCACCAACTGGCGCAGCAGCCGCAGAAATGATTTCAACGACTTTACTTTTTCCTTTGCATCACCGCTTGTTTCTTTGGCGGGCTCTCCTATCACATCCTGGATTCGATTGATAAGTTTGATGAATTGAAAAGCAAATTCTTTGTCGAGGTCGGTGATGGAATCAAACGATCCAATCTCGCGGATGATGGCGGTGATATAGGACAGGAGACCTTCTTCCATATCACCAAAAACAAGACGATGGAGCGACAGTGTGGTGGCAAGAAATCCTTGTGGGATAAAAACCCAATTGTGACTTAAAATTTCCTTGCGCTTGGCGTGAGAGACCAACGCATCGGCAGCTACCACATACGGATGGCCCAAGATGGCCAACACCTGCCGGTGATTGAAATGATCTTTCTTTTTTCCAATCTGCAGTTCCACCAACAACTCAATCAAACTATAAAACGGTGTGCTGTTCAATCCAAAACCCATCGTCACATTCAGCTTGTCAACTTCTTGGGGTATGCCATATAAAACCGGCATCAACAACTTTTCATCGGGCAGCACGATCAATGTTTGCTCTGGCAACATTCCTTTTTCCAATTGCTCTTTTATTATCTGGCCCATTAGTTTGGATTGCCCTGCGGGCTGTGCCGAACCAAACACGCGAAGGGTTTTGTCCGCCCGAAAGTGAGAAGGAAAACTGGAAGGATACGTTTTTTTCAACACGGGATGTTGCTGATACTCTCTGAAAAACATTCCCGCCTCCTGCCTGTCGTTGTTTACATAGTATTCATCGCCATCCCAAAAAACCTGGCTGCCGCGGTCAACAAAATAACTCACTATCTTTTCTTCGGCTTTCGTGAGCGCATTGAACCCGACAAACATCACCTTGACAGGATTGTATTTATTGGTGACTTCCGAAGAAATGGTTTCGGCAACCTGCCGGTGCAACATTCCCTCATAGGCAATGCCCTCAGCTTCCAACTGATGCTTAAACGTTTTGTAGAGATTGAAAAGCTTCGTCCATACTTCAATAAACTTTTGCTTATTGTCGGTCAGGTTTTCTTCAAAGCTTTGCCAAAATCCCGTAAGGAATTTTCGCTGTTCATCGGTGAGATAATCGAAACCCGCATCAAGTTCTTTGAAGTTGCGCAAGTCCTTAAAAAGCTGCTCGGCATTTACCAAGTACTTGTCGAGCTCATCGAAATCGCGGAGCAGCATGTCTCCCCAAAAATAAAACTGATCGAACGGTTCACTTTTGGATGCCGTGGCAGCTACTACCTCTTGATAGGATTTATGGAGACGGTGGATCAGTTCGAGTTTATCAGGAACTTGCCACGCGCTGAACGAAGAAATAAATTCCTCGATCGTAATAAGCGCTGGGGCAAATACCGGTTTATCAATGATCTCACTCAAATGCTTGCGAAAGTATAATGCTGCCCTGCGGTTTGGAAACACCAGGGTAACGGAATCCAACACGGGGTTCTCTTTATAAATCTGGCGCGCAAGTTCTTTAAGAAATGATTCCATACTTTTTAAAATCCTGCTTCTATGACCTCACCCCGGCCCTCTCCAGAGGAGAGGGTGACGTTCGATTGAAACTTTGAATTTAATTTTAAGTTCATGCTTTGCATTTTTAAATTTCATTTATGATTAATCCTTCTTTGTCATGTTTACTAAGATAGGGATCGAAGCGCGTTCCCCTCTCCTCTGGAGAGGGGTTAGGGGTGAGGTCAGAGTCGGGCAATTGATCTGCCTTAAAACCTCACCCCGGCCCTCTCCAGAGGAGAGGGTGACGCTCGATCGAACCTTTGCGTTTAATTTTAAGCTCATGTTTTGAATTCTCAAATTGCATTTATATAATTAAAATCCTAAGCCTAATTGATTGTCATCTTTCTTGCGCGATTTTTTCGCGGTGCCCGGTGGCACGGCCACTGCTTCGCCTGTTTTTATATAGAATAAAAATCCTTCCACCTCGGTGAAATTCATTTTGCGCAAAGTCTCCATATAAGAAGCCACTTGGGCCGCATCGCTCCTGGCAGGTTCTCCGGTTTTGAAATCAACCACCACTGCCTTTGTTTGGCGTATCATCAACCTGTCCATTCTGCTATCCCCCTCGCCAGGCAAAAGCACAGGAACCTCGGTGCGCACATCCCACTTCGTGTCGAACCAGCCAGCCACCACGCTGTTGGCAAACAGTTCGTCCATCAAAATTTCTATTTCCGGTTTTTCCGTTTCCGTGATCACTCCTTCCATCAGCAGCTGATTGAATGTACCTGGAATTTCGTCCCGATATTTTATCCGCGAAAGAATGGTATGAAGATGGATGCCATACTTGATTTTCTTTGACGTTTCGGTTGGATCTTGAAAATGGCCCCTAGAGGTTTGCTTTATTACCAATTTGCTGCGCCACGATGAAGAAGAATATTCCTTCAACTCCTTGGCCTGATTGCCCTCACTTTTCTTTTCACTGAGTTTCAACCCCCAATCGCCCGATTTCAACACGGTGGTAATTGGATTCCAGTTTTGCTGAAGCAATGCGGACGCCTCGATGGATTGATACAGGATATTGGCCACTGTGATTTTTCCTTTCTTCGGATCGGGTGCCGTAACGATCAACCCATGTTCGGCACGGGTGAGCGCGACATACAGCAAATTCAAATTATCCAAATAGCAGCGCGCTTTTTCTTCCTGATAATACGAGGCAAAAAGTGTTTCATTCAAGGTGCTTGAATACCGAACAGGCAGGTGGCCCGCGTTGGCAAAAGGTTGCTCTTCGGAATTTACCCAAAGGGCCACGGGTTTGTTATGGTCAAGATCCCACGCACAAAATGGGATGACTACATATTTAAATTGCAAGCCCTTCGATTTATGCACGGTGAGTATTTGCGCTGCATTCACTTCGCCCGAAACCTGAATTGATTTCTTGTCCTTGTTCTCATCCCACCATTCCAGAAAAGCACCGAGGTCATTGCGCTCACGTGAAGTGAAATCCAAAACCAAATCTTGAAAGGTGAGCAGGTAGCTCAGTTCGCCTGTGCATGAGCCCAAATCAAATATCCCAATCAATGTTTCGGTCAATTCAAAAAGGGCCAATTTTTTTAGAAAGACTTTTTGCTTTGAAAAAGCCGGAGGCAGATTGTTTTCAAAATTGATCTGGTTGATGACGGCAAACACTTCGGTAAGTTCGCGGTTGGGTTCGTGCGTGCGAGCATATTCGTAGCCGAGTTGTGCGCGGGCAATGGCATCTTCCGTGTTGAGCAGATATTTCAACGCACTCACCAATAAATTTACGGACGCGGCACCACCCAATCGCAACGACTCGTTGGAGACCACATCATACCTACAGTTGGGCTGGGCCTGTGGTGAACTTTTGTACTGGAGCAAGTGCGCCACTATTTGCTGGCCTTCATCGTTGGTGCGAACGAGTATGGCAATGTCTTTTAACGCTGCCCCTAACTGCTGCAACTTCTCCAGATGTTTTGGGATTTGTTGCAGGGCATTGTCCCTCCAAGTATCTTCTTCGGTGGTGGCAATAAACGACACGTCAACAAAACCATTTTGATCGGTTGATGTTGCTTGCTCAACATCGCGATAAGCTTCTATGGAAATAGGATGCCCTGTTTGGCCGGATACCCATTGGGCACCCGATTTAAAAAGCTCGTTGTTAAACTCCACAACGTGTTTCGCACTCCTGAAATTTTGATTGAGATTTTTTACTGTGGTGCGATCGTCTCCGATGTGTGCCTCTACGTGCTGTTGTAGCAACTTGAGATCGCCCCCACGCCAGCGATACACCGCCTGCTTTACATCGCCCACCACCAAACTCGGGTAGCCTTGATCGAGGCCATTGTTCAACAAAGGCAAAAAGTTTTGCCATTGAAGCCGGCTCGTATCTTGAAATTCATCGATGAGGAAATTTTTATAGAACGAGCCCACCTTCTCATAAATAAAAGGCGTATCGCTGTCGTTGATCACGCCCGCCAAAAATTGAGAGGCATCGGCCAACAGCATCACACTGTTTTCGTCTTTGTATTCTTTTAGCTTGCGCGATATATCGGCAATCAAGCCAAAGGAATAAAAATTGCCAATGGCCACCTCAGCCGACAATGCACGCGAAAAATTCTTCTTCCGAAACTCAAGGATTTCGTTGAGCAAAGGAATGAGCCGGTCTTCAGCAAGTTTTTGAATTACTGCTTTATGTGGTGTGTCTTTGTTTGGCCAGTTAATGCTCTGCTGATATTCTTTTTCAGACCGCTTGCCTTTCTTTTCTTCATTAAAATCGTTGACCGAAGCAAGTACCGAAAGCTTTGTCAGATAACTGTAGGCACCACCACCTCCATATTTAAAATCATCAAAGTGTAAGTGGCGTTGTTGAATAAGGGAAACCGCCTCGGTTGCTTTCGACTTGATGGTGTTTACAAACGAGGACTTTATCTTTCTCAATTCGTTTAACAAATCCGGAAAGAAAGTTTTGTCGGTGCTGAGTTTGTACAGATCGCTTTCAATATTTTTGAATTCCTCGCTAAAAATTTCCTTCGAGAAGTCGAGCAAGCTGCCGCGCACATCCCAGGCCCTATCGTTCATCAGATTTTCCTGGGCAAATTGCACCACCCAGTCGGTAAGGATTTTGTTGCTGCCCAACTCATCGATCAGGTTGTCGATAACCTCTGCCAGGATAGGTTCCTGCTCCACCTCTAAGCGGTAGTCTCCGGCCAGCCCGGCCTCGCGTGTGAAAGAACGTATCACCTTTTGAAAAAAAGCATCGATGGTGCTAATGGAAAACTGCGCGTAATGGTGCAATATCTCCGAGCGTACTTCCTGTGCATAGTTTTGAAACGTGGCCGCATCCATCGAAAGTTCTTGTTGCAACTCACGCGACAGGTCGTTCTGAACTCCATTGGAAAAATCGTTCAGGTAGGCCAGTATCCGGTCCTTCATCTCCTGCGTGGATTTGTTGGTGAACGTTACCGCCAGGATGTGTTTGAAATAATCGGAGCGAAAGCGTAGGGCGAGCTTCAGGTATTCCTTTGCCAGTGTGCGGGTTTTGCCGGAGCCTGCTGAAGACCGATAGATTGAAAAAAGCGCTGACAAAAGTTTTATCGTTTATGGATTACGGCATTGGATTACGATTTACAAATTTATGAGATAAAGGCAATCGGGTTTGAGTATTTTTCAAGTTCAGTATCGTCTCGGGAAAGGGCACCGAGCCCGAAGCGGGAGACGATGCGGAGAGTAGGTCTCCTGCTTTCATGTCCCGTATCGTCTCCCGTATCGTCTCCCGTATCGTCTCCCGCTTCGTGGACGATACTGCAGAGCACCCATTCCTGTGAAAAAATTGGACAACGGCTTGAATGGTTGGAAAGCCAACTCACGCATTGGTTTCGCATTGTCATAAGCTGTCTTGGCTCCTTTCAATGCTTTGCAAAGTTGCTCCTCCATTTACGAACTGTGTTTAAAGTAGGGAGTTTCAAGCACATCGCAAGGGGGAAAATTACTTTTCCGGTTTACCTTTTACAAGTTCCTCAAGTTCCGTTGTTTTTACTCCATAGGGATTGAGCAATGTGGCTGCTTCGCGTAATTTTTGATCAAGGATTTCTTCCTCTTTCTCTAAACGTGAAAGTAAATTGAGTTCTGCCAATCTTGAACTACTATGTTTAGTTCTGAGAAGGAGAATATCTATCACTGAAGGGTTGATAGGCAAATCAAGTTCTTTAGTGCTGAAAAGCGACTGTACTTTTATTGTACTGCGCTGAAGGCAACTGCTGCCAATGTCCACTTCACCATCTTTAATTTTCAAAGTTAGGTGTGACTGTGAAACAGTTTTTACAACAGCATACAAAATATCAAACGGAATAAGAACATCACAAAATTGTTTTGTTTCTGCTTCTATCCAGCGAGTGATTCCGATGAACTGAAGTTCCAATGATCCTGAAAGCACTGAAATTTTGACAATAGATTTCATTGCCTGCTTTGATAATTTCTTTGCGCCAAAAATTATCTTTTTTAACTCAACAGTTTGAACGGTGAATTGTGTTTGCATATCAAAATTATTATCTAGAGTAAAACAATCTTTTGCTTCTGATATTGTTTCGGTTCAATCCTTACCAATAATGTTGTCAAGAGTTTTTTCAATTTCTCTTAGCCTTGGAAGATACTTGCTCTCTTTCCCATCTATAACTTGAAACTGCATGTGCGTAACAATTATCATTGAATCAAAAGCCATAAGTAAATGAAAAAAAGCGTGAGGTTCCGTTATCTCTCTCGTCAATATGGCTGAATCTGGAGAATAATGTTGAAACTGTGAAAAGAATTTAAAGGCAGTAAAAACAATAACGTATTTACTAAAGCCCCTTTTAATCATTCTTTTCCATTTGTACTTTTCTGTAATAAAGTTGTGCGGTTTTTCAAACTCCTCTTTGGAATCAAAAAATTCAGTAAAAGAAGTAGCTCGAAGTTCCTTTGGCTCCTTCAAATCATTCTGAGGATTTTCTCCTTTATAAAGATGTTTGTAAAGCTCCTTAACATCATTCAACGCTAATTCATAAGCTTCTCTATTCTTGAATTTAGTAGGAATATTTTTGTTGTATTGATGAATATTACCTTCAATTTCACCGACTTCGATCATAGCCATCAAATAGTCGCGCTCCAGTAACTTTAATTCGTTTTGGATACTTATTTCGTCCACATCATTTTTATCCGAGAATGAGGACAAATAGCAGAAGGTAATAAAATCTGAAAGTATAGATCGGATTAAAAGACCTATCGGTAAAATAGCTGATCTCTTTAGTTTATAATTCTCAAGTAATAGAATTAAAGCCTCCCTATTTATTTGCGTTCGCTTCAGAAGATTGTTTGATACAATTTGGAGTGGCTTAAGTTTGTTCCTTTTGTTTATTTGAATTATTGAGAATTCATCAATAAGGAGACTGAACTCCTTAAGCATCGTCTGTAGTATTGAAATATTTTCTGAATTCCTAAGATTCATGGCTTTATGCCATAACATGACTGATATTTATTTCTAAAGGTGTGCATTTTCTACAAATCGCCAAATGGGGTCTTCACATTTTTTTATGCTTTTGGTGCTTTCGGATCAGCCATTCATCTCCAAACCATTTGAAACAGAACTTTATTTTCAGTGCTGGCATCCGTTTAATAATGAAATTTTTAATACCTTGAAGGGCATTACTGTATGAGAAAACTCTACTTATTTTTTTCACATTTATTTTATTCCTTCCCCATACAACTTTTGTTGAACAACTTCAGGCGCAACCACGTGCTGATATTGTGCTGGATCATTTTGTTTGCCATGATCACCGGCACCTTTGGCAAATACCTGGGCATCCCCTATCTGTTTCTGGACCCTGAGTATTTAAACAAGGTTGGCTTTGCCAGTTTCCTTATCATGGGGCTGCTTACCGCGGGCTTCACCATGGCATTTCACATCACGTGCTACATTTCTGATGGTCACCGATTTTCATTTATTGGCGCACTGTCCAGTCCATTCAAAAAGTTTACGGTCAACAATAGCATTATACCGATCGCTTTTTTGATCACCTACGTATATCAAATTGTTGCCTTTCAAATCAACAACGAATACACCAGCAAGATCGAACTGATCCAAAACTTAGCTGGCCTCTTTTTAGGCTATATCATCATGACAATGCTTTTCTCCATGTACTTTCGCTTCACCAACAAAGATATTTTCCGGTATGTGGTGTGCCGCATTGACGAGAAGTTAAAACAAAGCGTGCAGGTAACGCGCGCCAGTGCTATGCGAAAATTGGACATTGTGCGCAAAAAACAAGTGCGCGTTGACTATTACCTCACCAGCTATTTAAAAGCAAAACCCGTTGACACCACAAGTTTTTACGACCGCACCACGGTGCTCCAGGTTTTCGATCAGAATCATTTCAACTTAGTAGTGATTGAGGTATTTGTATTTATGCTCGTGCTGTTGCTGGGATTGTTCAAAGACTATCCATCGTTCCAGATACCTGCGGCCGGAAGTGTCATTATTTTCCTTACCATTTTTGTGATGCTTTCGGGTGCATTCTCCTATTGGTTTGGCGGGTGGGCGGCCACGGTGGCATTGATTTTATTTCTTGTGTTGAACCACTTGGTGGGCGAAGATTTCTTCAACAAAAAATACGAAGCCTTTGGACTGGATTATGGTGTGCTGCCGGCTTCGTACTCCATTGATGCGTTGCAACTGCAAACCGATAGTGCCATGATGGAAAGCGACCGGCAGACCATGCTTGCACAATTAGAAAACTGGCGCAAGAAATTTGATGCCAAGCCAAAGATGGTTTTCCTGTGCGCCAGTGGCGGTGGCAAGCGTGCTTCGCTATGGACACTCAATGCCTTGCAAACTGCCGACAGCCTTTCGGGTGGCAAGTTGATGAAGCACAGCATATTGATAACCGGTGCTTCGGGCGGACTGATCGGGGCGAGTTACTTTCGTGAACTTAAACTGCGCGAGCAGCAAGGCGAGCCGATTAAACCGTATGCCAACATACACCGCGAAAAAATTTCGAACGACAATTTAAATCCGTTGATATTCAGTTTGCTCGCCAACGATCTTTTTATTGGCTTCCATAAGTTTGAATATGCCGGGAAGGCTTATCAACGCGACCGTGCGTTTACGTTTGAAGACCAACTCAACCAAATAACCGAGGGGCTGATGGACAAACCCATTCGCGCCTATGCCGAAGAGGAAAGCAAAGGAAACATACCGATGGTAATACTCACGCCCACGGTTGTCAACGATGGACGTAAACTGTACATCGCCTCGCGGCCCGTTTCGTTCATGAATTCTGAAATAGGAAATTTTCAAAACTACGCACAGAGCAAAGTAAGCGGCATTGATTTTCACCGCTTCTTCAAAGACCAGGATGCCGGGGAATTGCGTTTCCTCTCAGCCCTGCGCATGAGCGCCACCTTTCCCTACATCACACCAAACACAACATTGCCAACGGACCCTCCCATTCAGATCATGGACGCGGGCATCTCCGACAATTTTGGAATGTCGGACGCAGTACGGTTCCTCTATCCCTTCCGGGAGTGGGTAAAAGAAAATACTTCGGGTGTGGTGTTCGTTTCGATACGCGACTCGCCCAAGCTTAGCAAGATCAATGCGGCCAGCTCCATGACCATTATTGACAACATGACGCAGCCCATCAGCAACGTATATAATAATTTTGAAAATTTTCAGGACATCACCAGCGACCTCTTGATAGGACATGCTCACTCCTGGTTGCCATTGCCCATCCACCGGGTTGATATTCAATACCAGGCTGAAAATTATTCTCCTGTACTTCAAAAAATGGACAGCATACGCAGCAACAGCGCGCGTGCCTCGCTAAGCTGGCGGTTGACCACACGCGAAAAGCAGGGCGTTGTAAACAACATCAACTCTGAGAAAAACAAAGAGGCGGTGGAGAAGTTGGTGAGGCTTTTGGGAGATAGGAGATAGGAGATAGGAGAAATTTAGAAGTTAGAAGTCAGAAGTCAGAAGTTAGAAGTCAGAAGTCAGAAGTCAGAAGTCAGAAGTCAGAAGTTAGAAGTTAGAAGTTAGATGATCTACTAACTTCAACATTCAAACTCCGATATTCATCATTCGATATTCAAATTCGCTGGTTCGAGATTGCACCCCTACTTCAAAATTCAAACTCCGATATTCATCATTCGCTTTAGCGAAGCGATGACATTTTCATTAAAGTGTCATTCCGGGCGAGGGGAGATTTTTTTTAAATTGGTTCACAAGCAAACGAGACCCGGAATCCCGTTAAGGTTTGCGCAAATCTTCTTTTATCGGGATCGCGGGTCGAGTAGAATATTTTCAATAATGATAAAGGTTGAGCACCCTCGCCCGCGATGACATTTTCATTAATTGGAAGTAACATGACAAAGTAGGATTAGTCAGGTTAGGAGAACACACAGCATCCAGAATCCAGCATCCCCGTAAACAATTATCCTCCTAAATTTTTATCTCTCTGCTTTCCCTGCATCTTTGCGCGATTTTAAAGTATGACCTCGCACGAACAAATTCTGAAAACACTTTCGTTGATCCAATTGGAGCGGCAGGCCGACCTGGAACAATACCGTCAGAAGATTTTATTTCGATCCATCAGTCAGCGCACCCACGAAGGCACTACGTGGTATCCGGTGCGGCTGCTGCGCGATTACATTGGCACAGGCGAACGCATCATCATTGAAGTGGAAAAAACAAACCACCTCGATCAACCAAATTTTTTCCAAAGCGGAAAATTGGTGAGTGTGTTTTCCAATTCATCGGGCACGCCAAACAAACAGCATCAGCAAGGTGTGATCAATTATGTGCGCGAAAACACCATGGTGATAACCCTTAACGGAGAAGAACTTCCTGATTGGATAGACAGCAGCCTGCTGGGCGTGGATGTGATGTTTGACGAGATGACCTACAAGGAAATGGAACATGCCCTGAAGGCGGTGATGAAAGCTGAGGGCAACCGCCTGGCCGAATTGAGGGAGATATTCTTAGGCACTCACGCTTCCCGTTACAACACGCCAGACTCAAGCACTCAACAAATTGTGGGCAACGGTGTGCTGAATGACAGCCAGCATGCTGCGTTGCAAAAAATAATTACTTCACCCGATGTAGCGTTTATACACGGTCCACCGGGCACCGGAAAAACTACTACGCTGGTGCAGGCCATACGGCAAACGGTGAAAGAAGAAAAGCAAGTATTGGTATGTGCACCCAGCAATGCAGCTATCGATTTGCTTGTTGAAAAACTTTCGGAGCAAGGGTTGCAGGCCCTGCGCATAGGCCACCCGGCCCGCGTTACAGAACAATCGCTGAGCAAAACGCTGGATGCGCGCATTGCGGCACATCCAAACTTCCATGAGTTGCGCGCCCTACGAAAGAAGATGGAGCAGGCACGCGCCCAGGCGCAAAAGTATAAACGCAATTATGGCTACCATGAAAAGGAGCATCGGAGAATGCTGTTTGAAGACGCACGAACGATGAAAGCAGATGCCGATGTGCTGGAATTTTATATCACAAACGATTTGCTCAATTCCAGTGATGCCATTTGTTGCACGCTGGTAGGCTCTTCGCATCCGGTGCTGCGCGGAAGAAAATTTAAAACCGTTTTTATTGATGAGGCCGGTCAGGCACTGGAGCCCGCGTGCTGGATACCGATCTTAAAATCGCAACGCGTTGTGCTGGCGGGCGATCATCAGCAACTGCCGCCCACGATAAAATCGCAAGAGGCCGCGAATCAAGGATTATCCAAAACACTTTTTGAAAAAGGGATTGAAAAATTTCCTGGCCACTCGCAGATGTTGCAAGTGCAATACCGCATGCATGAGATGATCATGAAATTTTCTTCCGACTATTTTTATCATGGCAATCTGATAGCCCATCCTTCGGTAGCGCATGAACTACTGAGGCCCAATCAACCGCCCATTGAATTTATTGATACGGCCGGTAGTGGCTTTGTCGAAATGCAGGACCCGGAAACCCGTAGCCGTTTCAACAAAGAAGAAGCGGCCCTGCTTATGCGCCTAACCGAACGACTGATTGATGAGATAGGCATCGAGACCTGGTTGGAACAAAACCTGACGATGGGGATCATTACACCTTACAGCGCGCAGGTGGACCAACTGCACCTGCTTGCCGAAGGATCGGCACAGCTTGAGCCGTTGCATAAATTGATTTCCATAAACACGGTGGATGCCTTTCAGGGACAGGAGCGCGACATTATTGCCATCAGTTTTGTGCGCAGCAACGACAAAGGGGAGGTTGGCTTTCTATCGGACATTCGCAGAACAAATGTGGCCATGACCCGCGCACGAAAAAAATTGATGATGGTTGGCGACAGCGCCACGTTGGGATCACATCCGTTCTACACGAAGTTGCTCGACTATGTGCAAGCCCATGGTTTTTATAAGAGTGCGTTTGAGGTTTAATGGTTGTCGGTTATGGCACCTCAAATAAAAGTGATACTACTTCGGCCATTACTTGGTCGACATTACTGTACATCCAAACCTACGTAGTACACAGTAACAGGTTTAATCCATCACTTCATAGA
>JAYVAI010000487.1:0-7193 GCA_043751075.1 Cyclobacteriaceae bacterium
ATGCCCTTTACGGGATGGCTGATCATTCGCAACGGAAGCAGGCGGATAACTATTGCAGCCGTGTTCTTGTATTGTCTTTCCGTTCCACTCATGCCTGTAATGCCCGGCATTGTTGGACTATCATTTATTTTTTTCATCATGGGCATCACAGCCGGCATGCTCGATGTAAGCATGAATGCACAAGCGGTGATGGTAGAGCAGCAACACAGCAAACCCATTATGACTTCCTTCCATGCGCTGTTCAGCATAGGCATGGTGATCGGGGCGGGCACTGGTGCGCTCTTTGTAAAATTGCAAACCACGTTGCTTGTCCATTTAAGTGTTGTGGTTGTGCTCGGCCTGCTCGGTGCTGCGTGGGCCCGCTATCACCTCATACACGATAAGCCCGAAGAAAAAATTGCAGAAGGGCCCGCATTTCGCTTGCCCAATGCTGCGATGGTGAGCATTGGTGTGATTGCATTTTGCTGCATGCTGGGCGAAGGTGCCATGGCCGACTGGAGCACCAACTACATGGAAAAAATTGCGGGGGCAAGCAAAGCGCTGGCACCTATCGGTTTATCATCTTTCGCTTTGGCAATGACGATCGGAAGATTTTTTGGAGACTCCGCCCGCGCAAAACTTGGCGACCGCAAACTCATGATTTATTTGGGTTTGGTTTCTACACTAGGCCTCCTTGTTACAATACTTTTTATTCATCCTTTCGTGGTGATAGCAGGATTGTTTATTACGGGTTTGGGCCTTTCTTCTATCGTGCCCATCGCCTACAGCATTGCAGGCAACACAAAAAATCTTTCACCCGGTGTGGGCTTGGCAATGGTAACCACCGTAGGCTATTCAGGATTTTTATTTGGCCCTCCCATAATCGGTTTTATTGCCGACTGGCACTCGCTGCGGCTGGCACTTGGCATGGTTGCCATACTGTTTGTAATGATGACAATCTTGAGCATTAGGTACAAATCGTAGTTTTTCTTTCGGAAAAAATCCTACCGTTTCTATACCGTTGCCTTTTTCAAATTCTCCTTCACTCTATACTTTACAATTTTAGTGATCAACCCAAACGAAATGGGTTTATCAATTGGAAATTGCACTGCACCCTTTGAACTTTTGTAGGCCCTTAATTCTTTTTTGAATGCCACAATGCCCGAAGGTGCCGGATAAAACCCGATGTGATTTTTGAAACCGGCAAAGTGAACAAGGTTTCCTTGCAGGGTAAATGTGGGAATACCATAGCTGATTTTTTCCTCCGCACCGTGCGCAGCTTTTTTAATAGTGGCACGCACCTGCTTCAATAATTTCTGAGTCTCAGCGGGAAAGCTTGCGATATAGGTATCAATATCACCAACCTTGGTTTTATCTGCTTTCATATTGATTGGTTTTAATTTTTCTTTCTGTTCCTACTTTGTCATGTTACTTCCAATTAATGAAAATGTCATCGCGGGCGAGGGTGCCCTCAACCTTTATCACCATTGAAAATATTCTACTCGACCCGCGATCCTGATAAAAAAAGATTGGTGCAAACCTTAACGGGATTCCGGGCCTGCCTAGCCGGTAGGCAGGGTCTCGTTTGCTTGTGAACCAATTTAAAAAAATTCTCCCCTCGCCCGGAATGACACTTTAATGAAAATGTCATCGCTTCGCTAAGGCGAGAAACAGAGCGGTGACTTTCGTTCAGGCCTTTGATTATCCGTTTTGATCTTGTCATAAATTTAGAACTTGACAAAGTAGGACTATTCCACATAAAAAAAATGCTTGGCGTTAACCATTGGTCCAACTTTAAGCTACTTCATTTCCTTTTTCCATCCGGGTCCACGCACCACCCTTCCGGGCTTGGCTCCCGTGTGTTCTCCATTCTCCAGCACCTGTGTGCCATTTACAAAAACATGCACCATGCCCGTGCTGTATTGATGAGGTTTTTCAAACGTAGCGTGATCTTGAATTTTGGCTGCATCAAATATGGCAAGGTCGGCATAGAAGCCTGGCGCCAACGAACCTCTCTTTTTTAATTTCAAATTGGCCGCGGGCAACGAAGTAAGTTTTCGGATTGCTTCTTCCATCGGAATCACTTTTTCATCGCGCACATATTTTCCCAGCAGGCGTGCAACATTTCCATACGCACGTGGGTGTGTGTTCGATTTCAAAAAAACTCCCTCCGTGGCCGGTGATTCCGCATCCGATCCAAAACTTAAATACGGAAGGGCAATCTGCCTTTTTATATTTTCTTCACTCATCATAAAATAGGCAGTGCCCACGCGGGTGCTGTCGGCTATTACCAAATCCATGGCCGTCTCTTCGGGCGACTTGCCATAAATTTTTGCCACCTCAGCCAATGTTTTACCGGTGAACCGCTTTAATGAATCATTGGCAAAACTCAGCAGTAAAACTCTATCCGGACTTCCTGCCATCAGCAAAAGGTTTTCCCATTTATCCGAAGGCTTGCGCATTTCATCCAATGCTCTCTTTCTTACTTTTGGATTTTGCAAACGTTTTATCCATTCTTTGATCCCACCTTCCTGCACCCAGGGTGGCATCGATGCATCCAAACCAGTGGCACCGGCTGTATAGGTGTACATATCCGCAGTAATTTTTAAGCCTTCCAAATTGGCTTTGTCAATCTTGGCCAGCACAGAATCCAATTTCCACCAGTTGTCGTTGCCTGCCATTTTCAAATGATAGATTTCTGCTGGCAGTTTTCCTTCACGGGCAATGCGGATGGTTTCATCTACAGCACTGAAAATATTATTTCCTTCACTGCGCATGTGGGTGATGTACATGCCACCATATTCGCCTGCTACTTTACACAATTCGATCAGCTCTTCCGTTGACGAATAATTTGCGGGAGCATAAATCAGCGATGAGCCCACGCCCATCGCACCTTCTTCCATGGCGTGCTTCACCAACTCCTTCATCCGTTTCATCTCTTGCTCGGTTGGCAACCGATTGGCATAACCCAGCTCGTGCACACGCACACTGGTGGCTCCAATGAAGGAAGCAATGTTTGGCGACACTCCCTTCCTCTCAAGTGACTCAAGATATTCCCCTAACGTAGTCCAGTCAATATCATACCTAGTGTCGGGGTCACGTTTCATGGCATCACGTGCATCTGATTTCATTTGATCATTGAGCGGCCCCATGCTCATTCCCTCACCAAATACTTCAAGGGTAACGCCCTGGCGGATGTCGGCTTGCGAATGGCCATCAATGATCAGTGACTCCGTAGCCCAGCTTAGCATGTTGATAAATCCCGGTGCCACGGCCAATCCCTGCGCATTGATTTCTTTTGTGCCAACTGCTTTGGAAAGATCACCTATAAAAGCAATCGTATCGGCATTGATGCCAACATCGGTAACAACACCTGGCTGCCCAGTGCCATCATAGATGATTCCACCTCTGATGATAGTTTCAAATTTTTGTTTCTGACAAGCAGAGAAAATAAGCAGCAGTGCTGCAAAGGGAAAAATTGCTTTCATTGAATTGGGTTTGGTGATTATAAATTTAATAAAAAAAATTAATTTGGTTTTATGGTCTTACAGGTGGGGTGCATTTCAAAAAGGCACGGTCACACGTCCAGTTTTAGTCGGCATTAAGGAATAGAATTTGCGCGTGTAGTCCATCTATATTTTGGGCTACCCGCCTGCCAAGCGATCGGGCAGGAAGCCCACTTCCTGTAGGTTTTCAATTGCCACGGGCTTAAGCCCGTGGCAATTGACAGTAAACCTTCAAGGGACTTTAGTCCCAAACACAAAACTGCCCGTTAGCATAGAAATTTCTGCTGATTTTTTACTGTCTAAGTCAGCGACAATGACCGTGTCTTTTTGAATGCACCCTACAGGTTGCACGTAGCAGTAAATAGGAGATAAAAGTGAAGCAATTAACAGCACTCTCACTACAGAAATTGAAACTCATTATCGCCCTTTCCATCCTGGCCCACGCACACATCGCCCTGGCATTGCCCCGGTGTGCGCTCCGTTGTTCAATACCAACACGCCATTTACAAATACATGGTTGATGCCTTCCGCATATTGATGTGGTTTTTCAAAGGTAGCGCGGTCCTGAACCTGGGCCAGATCGAACACAACCACATCGGCATAGTTGCCCACTTTTAAACTTCCACGGTTGGAGATTTTTAAATTCGATGCGGGGAGTGATGTCATTCTGCGCACCGCCTCCTGCAGGGTCATAATTTTTTCTTCACGCACATAGCGCGACAGCAACCGGGCAAAACTTCCATAAGCGCGCGGGTGTGTTGCATCTTTTGTAAATGGCTCTTCGGCAGGTATGGACCCGGCATCCGAACAAATGCTCACATACGGCAACGCAAGCATCCGCTTCACGTTGTCTTCCAACATCAAAAAGAAAATGGCGGACACCCCCGATTTATCGGCAGCGATAAGGTCAAGCATTGTTTCGTTGGCATCTTTGCCATGAAGGCGCGCCACTTCCTTCAACCGCTTGCCCTGATACAGTTTGTTCAACGAATCATTTCTAAAACCATTTATCATCACATCTTTTGGATCTGAATTTCTGGATGGTATTCCCAACTCCAATTCCCGCAATAAACGTTTGCGCAGAACCGGATTTTTAAATCTTGCACGCATGGCCACTGCACCTCCCTCTTGCACCCACGTGGGAAGGCGGGCGGTGAGCGAGGTGCCGCTCGCATTGTAGGTGTACATATCGGCTGTGATTTTTAGTCCTGCTTTCTGCGCACTGTCAATTTTGAAAAGTACGGTGTCAATCTTATTCCAATTCCACGCGTTGTTGATTTTCAAATGATAGATTTCGGCAGGCACTTTTGCTTCACGCGATATGGTGAACACTTCATTTAATGCCGCATAAATTCTATCACTCTCACTGCGAATATGCGTGATGTACATGCCCCCATATTTAGAAACTACTTTGCTCAATTCGATAAGCTCATGGGTGGAGGCATAATCGGCAGGCGCATAGATCAATGAAGAGCCCAGGCCCATAGCACCTTGCTTCATCGCTTCTTCCACTAAGCTTTTCATTTTTATTAATTCCGTAGCGGTTGGCTTTCTGTTTTCATAACCCAACACTAGGTTGCGCACGGAGGTGGCACCGACAAAAGATGCAAAGTTGGTGCTCACGCCTTTTCTTTCCAGCGTGTTAAAATATCCACCCAGTGTAGTCCACAAAGTATCTCGCTTGTTTTTCTTTTGTCGCGGGCCGGGGCTCCACCCTTCACCAAATACTTCGAGGGTCACACCTTGTTTTATATCGCTCATGGAGCGGCCATCTTTCAACAACGAACCATCGGCCCAGCTAAGCATATTGATAAACCCTGGCGACACAGCCTTGCCCGTTACGTCAATAATTTGTTTTGCCTTCGCAGATGATAAATCGCCTATCGCTGCAATAGTATCGGCACGGATTGCCACATCGGCTTTGTAAGGCGCGCCCCCGTGGCCATCATAGACTGTTCCGTTTTTTAAAATGACATCGTATTGCGCGATGGCAGTATTTGCTAATAGAAGAAAAAATAGTAGTGAAAAACCCTTCAAGGGTTCAGAACCCTTGAAGGGTTGAGTGACATGTAGGTGGTTAATTTGCATGGAGTAGCTAATCGAATACCGTTTGAGGACGCAGTAGCACATCCAATATTTCTTTGAAAAGTTTTCCAGCCAACATAGCCGTTATGCCTGATGGGTCGCGGGTAGGATTGAACTCTACCAAGTCGGCACCGATCACATTTCCTTTTATGTTTTGAACTATTGAAATTATTTCGCGCGAAGTGAAACCACCGGGTTCGTGGTGCGACACGCCCGGTGCAAAGGCGGGATCAATCGCATCCATATCCAATGATAAATAAATGGGACCATCAAATTTTATTTCATAGAAGGCTTGCCAGGTTTTCATTTCAAATACTTCCACACCAAATCGGTTCGCTTGTTCGCGTTGGTGTGCATTCATGGTTCGTATTCCAACTTGCACCAATCGTGAAGCAAGCCCTTCTTCCATGATCCGTGCAAACGGACAGGCATGAGAAAATTTATTCCCTTCAAAACTGTCATAGAGATCGGGATGTGCATCCAAATGAAGCATGTTGATCGTTCCCTGTTTTTTTGAAATTGCTTTGATTATGGGATAGGTGATGGAGTGATCGCCACCGAGAGAGAAAATTTTATCGTGGGTTGCCAACAGTTTTTTAGTTTCCGCTTCGATGGCAGCCAATGCTTCTTTGCCTGCTGGCAATTTCAAATCGCCCACATCATTCCACCCTTGATGATTTTTTAAATCAACACCACGCTCGGTAAAATAATTGGATGAAGCGGAATGAAATGCTTCGCGAATTGAAGGCGGTGCTTTCTCCGATCCGTGAAGGAATGAAGAAAACGCATCGAAGGGAACGCCAACAACAGCAATCATTTATTCACATTCAATTTTTGATTCAACGGAGGCAATTCTCCCGTAAGGATGGCATTTAATTTTGTGAGGTGGCCATCCAATTCTTTCGACAGTTCGTCAAAAACTTTATACACTCCGGCTGTTGGTTTTCCATCGCCTGTTTCCAAACTTCTGCGCACAGCCGAGATACGGTTGCCCAGCTTGATGGGAAAATTAAGCGGATCCTGGCCGCTCCTGTTTTTAGTTTGATATAAATCTTCTTCCACCACAGTGATTTTGGAAATAAAATCTTTTGCGGCTTTTGTCAGCTCAGCATCATTGGTTGCTTTCAACCCTTCCTCTACTTGCTTGCGAATTTTTCTGATCTTGATCACCGCCTCGTTGGCTTCACTTTCGCGGTCGCGGATTTTAACTGCTAAGTCAAATGTCTCTTTCAAATCAGCATCAGTAACTCCGCTCAAGTTTGGATTCATCTTTATCTGGAACGGATAAGTCTGCGTGTAACTGCCCGCTGTCAGGCGCACCTGATATTTTCCCACCGGAGCCTTGGGCCCATTTTGCGGACGCGCCCCCCAGATGATCATGCCATCAAATATAGTTGCACCTGTATAGCGCAGTGTCCACACAAAAGTATTTAAACCTTGTGCTGCCGTTGGTTTCGATTGGCCTCGCCCCCACCAGTCGCCTGCATCTGCTTTTGCATCCGATCCTTTTCCTACAAAACGTTGCACCAACCCGCCTGCTGCATCCAAAATTTCTATCACACCAGAATCGGTTTTGTCTTTTAGATAATATTGAAACGAGGCATCATACACGCCACGGATGGC
>JAYVAI010000488.1:0-7167 GCA_043751075.1 Cyclobacteriaceae bacterium
AATACCTTGTCATCGCTATTGATCAGCCAGCTGGGTGGGGTACAGATCAATTATGTTTCTACCGATACCCTTCACATCCAGATGGATGAAAAAATGTCAAAGACTTTTAGGCTTGCAGTCGATATGAGTCACGTAAAATTCCGTGAGGGATTTGGAATTACGGGGCCGATTGAAGTGGTGCCCGACTCGGTGGTGATAGATGGGCCCAGCAGCCTTGTCAAGGCTTTGCCCGACACGATTTCAATACTGGCGCGAGGAACACAGATCAGCAAATCTTTTCATGACGAGCTTGAAGTGCCCCTTATGAACAGCGAATCCATAAACCGAAATCCACCCGTAGTTAGCGTGAGTGTTGAAGTAGGGCCGGTTGAAACCATTGAGAAAATGATTAAAGTAAAAACAATTAATAGACCCCGATTATTCAGGTCTGTGATTACCGATAGTGTAAAAGTTTACATGCAGATTCCCGTTGCTCAAAGAGAGGATTTAAAAAGGAAGTTATCACAGATACACGCCCTGCTGGATTTAAAAGATGTTGCGAAGGGATCGCATCAGGTAAATCCAACCATCATTGGGCTGCCGACCTACGCACGGGTAATTTCGATCGGCTCAGTAAGTTTTAAAATCGACTAACGCAATTTATTGAGTCATGCATAAGCCCATTCAAATAGGAATAACCGGAGGTATTGGATCGGGCAAAAGCCTTGTCGGTAGTATCTTTCAAGTGTTGGGAGTGCCTGTGTATGATGCCGACAGCCGGGCGAAAAAATTAATGACCACTGACGGAATACTGATCAATCAAATCAAAAAAGAATTCGGATCATTGTCATACAATGAGCAAGGTGTGCTCAACCGGGAGTTGATTAGCAAAGCAGTATTTGATAGACCCGAAAAGTTAGTTGCCCTCAATGCATTGGTACATCCGCGGGTGGCCGAGGATTATAATCAGTGGGTGCACGAACAACGTGGGGCGAACTATTGTCTTAAAGAAGCTGCCCTGTTGTTTGAGGCGCAATCGCATCTGTTGCTTGATAAAATTATTGTGGTGACAGCCCCCGATGAGCTGAGGATAAAAAGAGTGATGCAACGGGACCCTCAACGGAGCAGGGCCGATGTAGAAAATATTATTAAAAACCAGATGGCACAAGAAGAAAAAAATAAGCGGGCAGATTTTGTGATCAAGAATGATGAATCAGAATTGGTTGTTCCGCACGTGTTGAAATTACATGAGTGGTTCAACACAATGAATTAAAAAACGTTTCAAGTTTACTATACACTTTCTATCAATCAATGAAAAAGACTCTCATTACCGTTGGCGTTGTAGCGGTCGTTATACTTTTGCTGGCCTTGCCCAAGTTAAATTTATTTAAAGACCAGGCCCAGCCCGCACCCGGTCAGACACCCGGAGGCCGCGGGGGTATGCTCTCCGTGGATGCACTGATCATTAAACCCGCCCCCTTGGATAACAAATTGAATGTGACGGGTTCGGTGTTGCCCAACGAATCGCTTGAACTGAAAAGCGAAATGCCGGGAAAAATCATTTCCATATTTTTTAAAGAAGGCAAACAGGTGAGAAAGGGCGACACGTTGATCCAAATGAATGCCGATGAGATTGAGGCACAACTGGAGAAACAAAAGTATAATCGTAAGCTGAATGAAGACAATGAATTCCGTCAGCGCAAACTGTTGGAAAAGGACGCCATCAGCCAGGAAGAGTATGACAATGCGCAGAATAGATTGAACACAACCGTGGCCGATATACGGCTTCTTGAAACACAACTTGACAAGTCGAAAATACAAGCTCCCTTTGATGGCGTTATCGGTTTGCGTTTTGTGAGTGAGGGCGCCTACATTTCCCCTAGCACAACCATTGCCACCCTATACAATATTTCGCCCGCTAAAATTGAGTTTGCCGTGCCGGGCCGCTACAGCACACAAGTGGCGGCAGGAAAAAAAATACGGTTCACCATTGAAAGCGACCTTCAGATTTATGAAGGCGAAGTGTATGCCATCGAACCCCGCATCGATCCGGCCACACGCACCTTAAAGATGAGGGCGTTGGCGGAAAACAAAGGCGGCAACTTATTGCCTGGGCAGTTTGTAAAAGTGGAGCTTATCCTGGAGTCTGTCAGCGATGCCATTCTGGTTCCTACCGAGGCAGTGATACCCGAACAGGCTGGCAAGAAAGTGTTTATTGCCGACAACGGAAAAGCAAAAGAAGTATTTATAGAAACTGGGATACGCACGGCCAATTCGCTCGAAGTTCTATCGGGGCTAAAAGCAAACGACACGTTGCTCATCACAGGCATTTTGCAGTTGCGCAACGGAATGAGCATTCAGATTTCTAAATTAAATTAAAACAACCAACTCTTCAAGGGTTTAGAACCCTTGAAGAGTTAAAAAAAAATTAACCCAACTCATCAAGGGTTCGAAACTCTTCAAGGGTGTAAAACCCTTGAAGGGTTAACAAATAAAAAATACAACTATGGCAAGTTTATCCATCACCAGCATCAACAGACCCGTTCTGGCCATTGTAATGTCTTTAGCGATCATCCTTTTCGGGATCATCGGTTTTTCATTTCTGGGTGTGCGCGAATTTCCAAGCGTGGACCCACCGGTGGTCAACGTATCGTCAAATTATATGGGTGCCAATTCGGATGTTATTGAATCGCAAATAACCGAGCCGCTGGAAGAGGCCATCAACGGTGTGCAGGGCGTGCGCACCATCACCTCCGTGAGCCGCGAAGGAAGGAGCAACATTACCGTAGAGTTTGAATTAGGTGTTGATCTGGAAACAGCTGCCAACGATGTGCGCGACAAAGTATCAGGTGCCCTCAACCGGCTGCCTCCCGATATGGACCCACCCCGTGTAGAAAAAGCAGATGCCGATTCAAGCCCGATTATTTTCTTGACTGTTCGCAGTGACAAAAGAGACCTGCTGGAAATTTCAAACATAGCCGAACTCTACTTTAAGGAACGCATACAAACCATACCCGGAGTGAGTTCTGTCAACATTTGGGGGCAGCGCAGATATTCCATGCGGCTGTGGATGGACCCCATCAAATTGGCTTCGTTAAAGTTGGCCCCTTCGGATGTGCTCCAGGCTGTGAACCGCGAAAATGTGGAGCTTCCTTCGGGCCGTGTGGAAGGGCAGAACACTGAACTCACCGTGCGCACCATGGGCCGGTTGACATCCGAAGAAGATTTCAACAACCTGATCATCAAAGAAGATGGCGACAACATTGTTCGCTTCAGCGATGTGGGCTATGCAAAGTTGGGTGCCGAAAATGATCGCACCATATTAAGAAGAGATGGCGTGCCCGGATGTGCCGTGGCCATAGTGGCACAGCCCGGTGCCAATAACATTGACATATCCGACAGGCTTAAAGTAAAACTCGCCCAGATACAGCGCGACCTGCCCCCCGATGTTTCTTACCAAATGAGTTTTGATTCTACCGAATATATCCGCGCTTCTATTTCTGAAGTGGAAGAAACAATCATTATCGCTTTCTGTTTGGTGTTGGCCATTATCTTTTTGTTCCTGCGCGACTGGCGCACCACGCTAATCCCAATCGCAACCATTCCCATCTCGCTGATCGGAGCCTTCTTTGTCATGTACTTGCTTGGCTTCACCATCAACGTGCTCACTCTGTTGGGCATTGTGCTGGCCATTGGCCTTGTGGTGGACGATGCCATTGTGGTGCTGGAAAATATTTATGTAAAAATTGAAGAGGGGGAAGATCCGCACGAAGCCGCCAAGAAAGGATCAACCGAAATTTATTTTGCCGTTATCTCCACTACTGTTTCTGTGGTGGCGGTGTTCTTGCCCGTAATTTTTTTGCAGGGTCTTACCGGCCGTTTGTTCCGCGAATTCGGTTTGGTGGTTGCCAGTTCAGTGGCCATCTCTGCTTTTGTGTCGCTCACTCTCACGCCCATGATGAGCGCCAAGATTTTAAAACGCAGGGCCATACAACCCTGGCTTTACCGCAAAACAGAACCTTTCTTCACCTGGCTCACCGCTGCTTACAGTTCATCGCTACAAAGATTCATGAAGCGCAGATGGTTGGCCTTTGTAATTATTGCCGCAGCCGGTGGACTTATCTATTTGTTGGGAACAACCCTGCCCTCAGAACTTGCGCCTATGGAAGACAGAAGTGAATTCCGTTTGCAGGCACAAGCACAGGAAGGTGCCACGTATGAGTACATGGACAAATACGTGCAGGAGCTAACAGGATTTTTGGGTGACGAAGTTCCGGAGAAGGCGGGAATGATAAGTGTAACGGCTCCTAGCATGGGCGGATCGGGTGGAGTGAACGCAGGGTTTGTAAGAGTGATTCTTAAAGACCCCAGCGAACGAGACCGCACTCAACAACAAATTGTTGACGACATTACTGCCAAGGCCCGCAAATTTTCAGGCGTACGGACTTTTATCACTCAGGCACAAACCATTGGCGACCGCAGGGGCGGTTTCCCACTGCAATTTGTTATTCAAGCCGGTGAGATTGAAAAATTAAAAAAGGTGTTGCCCGAATTTATGGCAAAGGCAGGCGCGAGCCCCAAGTTTGCTTTTGTTGATCTGGACTTAAAATTCAACAAACCTGAAATCAACATCACCATCGATCGCGATAAAGCACGCAACCTGGGCGTGAATGTGATTGATATTGCACAGACACTTCAACTTGGCCTTAGTGGTTCGCGCTTTGGCAACTTCATCATGGATGGAAAACAATATCAGATAATCGGGCAAGTGGAGCGGGCCGACCGGAATGAGCCGTTGGATTTGAAAACACTCTATGTAAAAAACAAAAGAGCAGAATTGATCCAGATGGACAACTTAGTAACGTTTGAAGAACTCAGCAGCCCTCCACAATTGTTCCGCTTCAACCGATATTCCTCTGCCAAAGTAAGTGCCCAACTTGCCAATGGGGTGGCACTGGGTGAAGGCATCGAAGAGATGGAGCGCATTGCCGATGAAGTTTTGGATGAATCATACACCACCAGCTTGGATGGAGCCTCGCGCGAGTTTTCAGAAAGTTCGTCCAGCATTTACGTAGCCTTCTTGATTGCCTTGGCCATCATCTATTTGATATTGGCCGGCCAGTTTGAAAGTTTTAAAGATCCTCTCATCATTATGTTTACCGTGCCGCTTGCGTTGGCCGGAGCGTTGATATCGATCTGGTATTTCAATCAAACACTAAATATTTTTAGTCAGATCGGAATCATTATGCTGATCGGCTTAGTGACAAAAAATGGAATTTTGATTGTTGAGTTCGCCAACCAGCGCAAAGAACAAGGCAAGAACGTGTTGGAGGCTGTAACCGAAGCGGCCCAGTCGCGCTTCCGCCCAATCCTTATGACAAGCCTTTCCACTATTCTTGGAATCTTGCCGATCGCGCTGGCGTTGGGCGCTGGCTCCGAAAGCCGCGTATCGATGGGCATTGCGGTAATTGGAGGAATGGCGTTTGCCACCGTGCTTACCCTGTATGTGATCCCAGCAATTTACTCGTATGTAAGCAGCAAAGAGGCCAACGTGTCAACTCATTAAGGAACATGCTAATAACCTATAATAGTTGAAAAAAGCTACACTTTTTAAAGCTCGGCCAGAATGATGTCAGGTATTCGGCACATTATAAACCTTAGTAGAAAAACTATTTGTAACCACAAATCTCAACCTTATTATCAAACAATAGAATCGTGCTAAAGTAAAACAAGGTAATAAGGTTGGGATGGTTTCATAACATGATTTCTCTATTAAGGTTAAAGGCTCGCGGAGAATGGGTGGTTGAGATTTCCATACACACAAATCTTTACGAGGCTTCAAAAGTTATAAGTTAATTTTAATTCATTCCTAAGTTTAATTTTTTCTATGAACCGTTTTTTTGCTGTCATCCTTTTTGTTTGTTCAATATCAATATCAAGAGCACAGGACACGCTAAGCCTGGCACGCGCTATCCAACTGGGGTTGCAAAATAATTTTGATGTTCAGATTGGAAAACTGAGTTTGGATGTTGCCAAGAACAATAACAACTGGGGCCAGGCAGGCATGATGCCCACCATCAATTTGATTGGGGGCCAGCCCAACAGCATAGTGCAGCGCAAGCCCGCCAACCCGTTTGCCGTTGCCGGCCGAAATATTTCGGATAACATCAATGGTCAGTTGGATGTGCAGTTCACGTTATTCGATGGATTTTTTGTGCGCCTTTCCAAACAGCGCTTGCAAAAGCTCGAAGAATTGAGCAGTGGCAATGCGCAGTTTGTGATGGAGAATACCGTGCAGGCGATTATCCTGGGCTACTACGGTGTGCTGTTGCAAAAAGAACAGCTTCAGGTGCTGATCAAAAACAGAGGGTTTTCGAAAGAGCGTTATGATTATGTAAAGCTTAGGAAGGAATTGGGAGGTGCCATTACCTTTGATGTGCTGCAAGAGCAAAACAATTACCTCACCGATTCAGCCAGTGTTTTGCAGCAACAGATTTTTTTGAAAAACGCTATGCGCGATCTCAATCTCTTGCTCAACGAGAATATCAACAAGACCTACCAACTTACTGATATACTTCCTTTCGAAAATGAAGAGTACCGCTATGAAGATTTGCGCGATAAGATGATCAGCTCCAACACAAACTTGAAAAACCAGTACATCAGCCAAGAGCTTTTTCGCAATGCAACCCAACAGGCTACATCAAATTATTCGCCAACTGTTTTATTGAACCTCGGTGCCAACGGAAGTTTGGACCAACTGAATGCAAACTTTAGAACGGCCACAGGAAACACTATTGAAAACACAGTAGGGTTTTTGAACAGAGACCCAAACGCACCGGTGTACAATACGGTGAACGAAACTGCGCTAAAGCCACAATCGCTCACCGGTAACAGCTATGGTGCTTACGCGAATTTTGGTTTGCGCTTTACCTTGTTCAATGGTGGGCAAATAAGAAGGGCCGTGGAAAATTCGCAAGTGCAGGAAAAGATTGCACAGATCAGTACCGATCAACTCAAGCTGTCGCTGGAAAACGATTTGCTCGCCAGCTTTGATTTATATAATCTGCGCAGGCAGTTGGTGCAAATTGCACAGATACGCTTGCAGGCCGCAGAGCTAAATCTTTCATTGGCAAACGAACGCTATAAAAATGGAGCCCTCAGTGCCATTGACCTTCGCATTGTGCAAGA
>JAYVAI010000489.1:0-2758 GCA_043751075.1 Cyclobacteriaceae bacterium
GACCCGGTCCTCTTGGCTAAGTTGCAAGTTTTTCGGTCCGAAAAATAACAAAACGTTTCAAACCCAAAACCCTCCCCATCGGAGGGTTTTGCATTTATGGCACTTTGGTGAGCAGGCCACTAAAATCCGATTGAATCATTATGTATCTTTGAGGCTTATGACCGAGCCGGCCAAAAAATTCAACACAAAGAAAAAGAACCTGGGAAGCTATCCATATATAAGTGTGGTGCTCAGCATCACCATGGCCCTGTTTGTGATCGGTGTTTTTGGTGCGCTGGTTATTTATTCAAAAGAGTTGGAACGCTTGGTGAAGGAAAATATTAAAGTCCAGGTTTACCTGAAAAACCAAATCACGGAATCGCAACGTGGGCAAATTGAAAAGAGCATCGCCTCCAAGGCATTTGTTTCAAAAGGCCAAAATGCCATCGGGTTTATTTCCAAAGACGAGGCAGCCAAAGAATTCATTAAAGAAACGGGTGAAGATTTTAGGAAATTTTTGGGCGAGAACCCGCTGCGCGATGCATACCTTGTAAAAATTCTGGAGACTCACCACGATGCAACAAGCCTTAAAAAAATAAAAGACGAGGTGGAACAAATAGGCGGTGTGTTTGAGGTGAGCTATAAAGAAAATGTGATAGAGTCCATCAATAAAAACATAACCAAGATTGGCCTTATTTTAATGGGCCTGGTGGCGTTGCTGTTGTTGATTGTTGTGTTGTTGATAAACAACACGTTGCGCCTTGCATTATTTTCACAACGGTTTTTGATCCGCAGCATGCAGTTGGTAGGTGCCCGAAGAAGTTTTATTCAAAGGCCGTTTTTGATTAGGGCCGGCATTCATGGGTTGGTGTCTGGATTTTTGGCCACCTCCATTTTGATTGCCTTGCTCATGGTAGCCACCAAAAAAATTGAAGACCTGTCGCTTATCCAAAACAACGAGCGCATCATGGCATTGGCAGCTACACTGATTCTGTTGGGGATTTTGGTGGCCGTAGCCAGCACCCATAGGGCCGTAAGCAAATATTTGAAATTGTCATTGGATGAACTGTACTGAATTATGAATAAACTACCATTTGGAAAAAGAAATTATCAACTGATGATTTTAGGTGTTGTATTGTTGGTGCTTGGCTTTGCTGTAATGGCGATGGACAAAGATCCGTATGGATTTGGGTTTATGGGCATTACCCTCAGCCCCATCATTGTGGTGTCTGGTTTTATCGTGGAAATCTTCGCCATCCTCCACACTCCACGAGGGGAAAAATAAATTTTCATGTCCCTTTTTGAAGCCATCATTTTAGCCATTGTGGAAGGGCTAACAGAATTCTTACCTGTCTCTTCCACCGGCCACATGATCATCGTCTCGTCCCTTTTCGGAATTGCAGCCGACCCTTTTACAAAAACTTTTACCGTAGCCATCCAGTTTGGAGCCATCCTTTCGGTGGTAGTACTTTATTGGAAACGTTTTTTTCAATCCGTGGATTTCTATTTCAAATTGGCCATCGCATTCATCCCGGCTGGCATACTTGGATTTCTATTGTTTGATATTATTGATCTGATATTGGAGCGGGTGGAAGTGGTAGCTGTCATGCTTATCCTTGGCGGGATTGTTTTCCTGTTCATAGATGACTTGTTCAATAAAACAGAAGAGCAAGGTGGATCGGAGGTAACATATCGCACCGCCTTGAAAATCGGGTTGTTCCAAACCATTGCCATCTTACCAGGTGTTTCAAGATCAGCAGCCACCATAATTGGAGGCTTGGCCCAAAAGCTAAATAAAAAAGCAGCAGCGGAATTTTCATTTTTTCTGGCCGTTCCCACCATGTTCTTCGCTACCGCCTTCAAACTTTTCAAATTTTATCAAAGCGGCATCACGTTTGGCCAAGATGAAATAGCCATGCTTGCCGTAGGAAACATTACAGCTTTCGTGGTGGCAATTTTAGCCATAAAGTCATTCATTTCCTTTTTAACAAAAAACGGATTCAAACTTTTTGGCTACTATCGGATCACGCTGGGGGCCATTATTTTAATCCTTTACCTGCTTGGCATCGACTTGACCATTCCCATATAATGGAAACCAATCACGACCGGTTGCTCCTTATTGATAAACCATTGAACTGGACTTCGTTTGATGTGGTGAACAAGCTGAGGGGAAAGTTGAAAATAAAAAAAATTGGTCATGCTGGCACACTCGACCCGCTGGCAACGGGCTTGCTCATACTCTGCACCGGAAAAATGACCAAGCGCATAGATGAATTTCAGGCGCAGGAAAAAGAATACACCGGTGATTTTGTGTTGGGGCAAACAACACCATCACACGATCTTGAAACCGCAGTGACCGAAGCAAAAGACATTTCATTCATAACACATGAAGCTATTCTTGAAACGGCAAACAAGTTTACAGGCGTATTGCAACAAATCCCCCCTATTCACTCGGCCATAAAAGTGGACGGAAAGAGAGCTTATAAACTGGCACGCATAGGAAAAGAGCCCGAACTTAAACCTCGCGAAGTGATCGTTTCTTTGTTTGAAATAACTTCCATACAATTGCCTATAGTAAGTTTTAGGATAATTTGTTCTAAGGGCACATACATCAGGAGCCTTGCCCGCGATTTTGGAAATGAGTTAGGCGTGGGTGCCTATTTGTCTAAATTGTGCCGCACACGCATAGGCCAATTCCACTTGAAGGATGCATTAAAAATTGAAGAAGTCAACCTGGAGGTACAATGAAAATTTATCATAGCCTGGAGGATTTTACACC
>JAYVAI010000490.1:0-7162 GCA_043751075.1 Cyclobacteriaceae bacterium
ACTTGGTTTACGCATCGTTAAAAAGCACGGCATTGACAGACGAGTTAGAGATAATGGTAAAGCTGCAAATTGGGACTTGTTCTTTACGGGCTACGACAAAGGGACATTCTTTGTTTGGCAACTCAAACCTGAACTCATTACAGCTTTAGAAGAACTTTCACTTGTTGACGGTAAGACAAAAATTGCAATTCAAAATAGTTACCTCTTTGCTTGGAACCCTGACAAATGGAATTGGGAAGAACTTGAAAACAATATTGAAGAATTGCAGAACAAAGGCACAACAACTTTGCGTTGGAGTTGCAGAAGCCACAAGAGTATTAGAATTGGCGACAGAGCTTTTTTAGTAAGGTTAGGCGACAAGCCGAGAGGAATTATGGCATCGGGTTATGTTGTGTCCGAACCTTTTTTATCTCCGCATTGGAGTGGTGAAGACAAAGATGTTCCCCGTGTGCTTATAGAGTTTGATGTTATTCTAAATCCAAACAAAGAACCAATCCTAACTCTTGACTTACTCAAGACAGGTAACTTGACTAAGCAACATTGGACACCGCAAGCATCAGGTATTTCAATTCAAGGAGATTGCGTAGAAGAACTTGAAGCAACATGGTTTGACTTTCTCACAACTCAAAACATTCGTGTTAATCCGTTCACTGTTTCGGCAGACACACCACAGACATTTACAGAGGGAACAGCAAATCAAATCACTCAAACGAGATACGAAAGAAATCCTTACGCAAGGACAGCTTGCCTTGAACATTATGGCTTCTCATGTTCGGTTTGCGACTTCAATTTTGTAAGTAGATATGGTAGATTAGGCAACAACTTTATTCATGTTCATCACTTGACACAAGTTGCATCAATTGGAAAGACATACACAGTTGACCCAATTAACGACCTTAGACCTGTTTGCCCAAACTGCCATGCAATGCTTCACAAAAAAAATCCACCTTTGACAATTGACGAACTAAAATCTTTGCTGACATGATGCGAACTTCTAACAAACTTTGGTGCGAACTTCTAACAGTGGTGCTTCGACCGAACAGCACGGCAGCAGGTAACATTATATTAAAAGAAGTTTTAAAAAGAAGGGCTCTGTTCGGTAAACGAGCGGTGGTGCTTCTAATAAACAGTGTAGCGTAAATAAACATGAGAGCAATTAAACCCTTCTTTTTTTTACTTCTTTAATCCCTTCTTCGTTATGGGCAACCCGCGGGACATCCCTCACCGAAAGAGTCTCGCAAGCATCACTCCTCCAACCTCGGCCTGCTCCTAATCCCTTCACGGATAATTTTTAAAATCCTTTCGCGCTCTTCGCCAATCAATGGCAGGCGTGGGGCGCGCACATTTTCCGAACCCAGTCCTGTTTCCTGCTCGGCAAGTTTTATGTACTGCACCAATTTGGGGTGGAGGTCCAATTCCAATAAAGGAAGGAACCATCGGCAAATTTTTCGGGCCTCCTCAATCTTGTTGGCTTTGGTAAGTTTATACACCGCCACCGTTTCTTTTGGAAACGCACATACCAACCCGCCCACCCAGCCATCTGCGCCAAGCATAATTTCTTCCATGGCAATGGTATCCACCCCACACAATATTTTGAAGCGGTCGCCAAAACGATTGATCAGGCGTGTGACATTGCTCACATCGCGCGTGGATTCTTTTATTGCTTGTATGTTTTTATTTTCTGTGAGCTCGGCAAACATATCGAGTGTAACATCAATTTTGTAATCAACCGGGTTGTTGTAAATCATAATAGGCAGGTTGGTTGAATCAGCCACTGTTTTAAAGTATTGCACTGTTTCGCGATGATCGGATTTGTAGCGCATGGGCGGCAACAACATCAGCCCGGTAGCCCCGCACTTCTCTGCTTCTTTGGCCAATGCCACCGCATCGCTGGTGCGGCCTTCGGCAATGTTCATTACCACCGGCACTTTGCCTGCCACTTTTGCCACGGCAAATTTCACCAAGGAAAATTTTTCTTCGTTGCTCAATACGCTGGCTTCGCCCAAGCTACCACCGAGTATTACACCTTCTACGCCTGCATCCAACTGGGCCTTTAAGTTTTTTTCAAATAAAGGAAAATCCAATTTATCATCGGAAGTGAACTTGGTTGTGAGGGCGGGGAAAACGCCTTTCCATTGAATGGCCATTGTATAAGAGTTTAAGTGAATACAATGATATAAAAATAATCTGCTTTCGGGTTTACCGTTTTTGTAAAGGGTGGGGCTGAAGGTTTGCAATTCAATAATTGGGCTAAAGTCCACTTCCTGCTGGAGTTCAAATTGCCACGGGCCTGCCTACCGGACAGGCAGGCTTAAGCCCGTGGGCAATTGATACTAAAATTTTAGGGACTTTAGTCCCAAACAACAAACTGTCTTACGCCCTTGCTCTTTGGTCTCTTGCCATTATCAAAAAAATTTCTTAAACTTTGTAAACACCAATCCAAAAAAATTATGAGCGCCATAACAAAAATTGAAGACTGGGGCAACTCGCACCGGCCTGGCTTTCTCGACATCTTTCGCATTGTGCTGGGTTTGTTCATCACCTACAAAGGCTTTGAATTCCTGGCCAACATACAAACCCTCGAACTCTCCATTCAAGGAACGGACATGAGTTTTTTGGCCGTTACGCTTGCGCACTATGTGGTGTTTGCCCACGTGCTGTGCGGCCCCATGATTGTGATCGGACTGTTGACACGCATCATGTGCGCTGTGCAATTGCCGATACTTATTGGCGCTGTGATATTGGTCAACTTCCCCAAAGGATTTCTATCGGTGGGCAATCACATGGAGCTTGAAATTTCTCTTATTGTTTTGGCCGGGCTTGTTGTGTTCATGATTTTTGGTGCCGGAAAGTTTTCGATTGACGAAAAGAGGAGAAGGGAGAAGGCGATGGTTGGAAAAACTGATTCTTGATACCGGTTACTGGATGGCTGACAAAGGATCAAACATTCGGTCCAGCCTCTCCAGAATCAAGAATCCAGCATCAAGCACGCTTCAATTCTATTATTGTCAACTCGGGCGGCATGCCTATCCTTCCGGGATAACCAAGATAACCGAAGCCACGATTTACATACAGATATTGATTGTGCTCCTGATATAATCCAGCCCACTGTTTGTAGGCGTATTGCGAAGGGCTCCATTTAAAACCACCTATCTCCACACCAAATTGAAAACCGTGTGTGTGGCCCGAAAGCATCAGGTCAATGTCTTTGTAGCTGGGCCGTACCTGTGCATCCCAATGACTGGGATCATGAGAAAGTAAAATTTTTACAGGTGCCTCTGCACCTGAGTATGCCTGATCCAATTTTCCATACTTGGCAAACCTGCCGCCTCCCCAGTTTTCAATTCCAAGAATAGAAATGCGATCGCCCCCTTGCTCAATCACTCGGTTCTCGTTCATCAACAGATCAAACCCCAACAACTGGTGCGCCTCTATCAGGTCTTTAAAATTTTGTTGCTTGGCTTCTTTCGAATCCCAGTTTTTATAGTCACCATAATCGTGATTGCCCGTTACAGAAAACACACCGAGTGGAGCGCGGAGTTTATTGAACACATCCATGTATTCTTTCACCTCGCCAGCTTCGTTGTTTACCAAATCGCCCGTGAAGAAAATGATGTCAGGTTTTTCGTTCATCACCATCTCTACTCCCCCTTTCACGGCAGTCTTGTTAAAAAAACTTCCGGAGTGAATATCTGATAGCTGGGCGATGCGCACTCCATCAAATGACTTGGGCAAATTGGGGAGTTTTATACTGATGTGCTTTACGTGATAATCATGCGCGCCCGAAATAATACCATACGCCATGGCGCCAAACGGAATGGTTGTTGCCAACATCGCAGCATTGGTTAAAAATTGTGAGCGCGAGATAACTTCGCCCGGCAAAGCATTGGCAGGCTGCTTTGAAAAATAGTTTGCAACCCAACGCACCAACCGCTGGGCATCATCAATCAACAAAAAGAAAACACCAAAGAGTTTTGAAAAATACGTGGCAAACAATCCGGTAAGGATCCAGTTGCGCATGCCTGCACTGATTTTGTATGGATCGGAAAAAGTCCACCAGCATAGTGCTGCCACACAAAGTATGGTGGGAACCCAAAAACCATAGCGTGCTATTGCCTTCCAGGGCACTGGCCAGCCTTTGCTTACGTGCAACACGGCCTGAAAGACGTACAGGTCAATGAGAAGAAAAGCGATCAGAAAAAATAACAGTGTCATAATTCTTGCTTGCATAACCTCACCCCCGGCCCCTCTCCAGAGGAGAGGGGTGACTCTCGTCCATAATTTTTATTTTAACTTCCAAGTTCATCATCTAATCAAGTTAATCGCGACTCTCTTCACCTCACCCCTCATATTTCTTTTAGTGCGCAGCCACTACTCCCTGTTCTGTTTCTTCCGTTGCGATTTTTACTTTATACACGCGCTCTTTTAAACGTGCCACTACCAGATAAAGAACGGGCACCAGGAACAGTGTTAAGAATGTTCCGAATATCAAACCGAAAATAATGGTCCACGACAGCGGGCCCCAGAAGGCAACGTTATCACCGCCAAAGAAAATATGTGGATTGAAATCGGTGAAGAGCGTAACAAAATCAATGTTCAATCCTACTGCCAACGGAATCAATCCTAAGGTAGCGGCCATCGCTGTCAACAGCACGGGTGTCATTCTGGTTTTGGAGGCTTCAATGATGGCGGCTTGCAGTTCCATGCCTTGCGAGATCAGCAGGTCAGTAAACTCTACAAGTAAAATT
Organism: Cyclobacteriaceae bacterium; assembly: GCA_043751075.1. Classification (GTDB taxonomy): domain Bacteria; phylum Bacteroidota; class Bacteroidia; order Cytophagales; family Cyclobacteriaceae; genus ELB16-189. The sequence continues at coordinate 4,749 of JAYVAI010000490.1, forward strand.
CCGTTGCGCACCACAATCCCCGCAAGGGCCATGATGCCCACGCCCGACATAACGATTGATATTTCCATTTTGAACAATGAGAAACCAATCAGCACACCAATTACGCTGAATATAATTTCTGATAATATTATCAACGGCTTGCTTACCGAATTAAATTGTATCACTAAGATCATGAACATAAGGCCAAACGCAACCATGGCGGCAATGCCAAGAAATTCTATAGTTTCTTCCTGCTGCTCTTGCTCGCCCGTCATATCCAATTTCACGCCCTCGGGAAGTGAAAAAGAACTCAACCTGTCTTTGATATCGGCCACTACTTCGTTGGGATTAAAATCGCCCGTTACATTTGATGACAAGGTGATCACGCGCTTTTGGTCAATCCTGCGAATGCCTGCATACGAATTGGAGTATTCAATTTTTGCCAGCGATGAAAGAGGCACTTGCCGCACGGCACCGCCCATGGTCATATCGCGAAAGGTGATGGGCAAGTTCATCAGCGTGTTGATGTCGTTGCGCTGCGACTCCTTCACACGAAGTTGAATAGGATAGTCATCGTTGTCATCGCGGAATTTTGAAATCTCCATGCCAAAAATTGCCGCACGCAAAACCCCTCCAATTTGTGCGGTGGAAATTCCTTCGCGGTTGGCTTTCTCGCGATCAATATTGATCACTATTTCTGGTTTGCTGCTTTCAAAATCAGATTTTAATTCTTCCACGCCCGGCACTTGCAGCGAATCGAGATAACGCTTGGCGCGATTGGCCGTAGCCACGAGCACATCAAAATCATCGGCAGAAATTTCAATGCTTACAGGCTTGCCCGTTGGTGGACCACCCGCTTCCTGGTTCACCGAAATCTCTGCCCCTTTCATACCTTTCACCGAGGCTCGTATTTTTTCAAGATACACTTTCGTGGATTGGCCGTTGCGCTCAGCAAAATTTACGAACGCCACAGAAACTTTTCCCAGATGAGGTTGTGCATTGGTTCCAGCAAATTGATCTTCGGAAGCACCCACTGCCACATTGGATATAATGGATTCCACAATAGGGTTATTTTTTCCCACCACTTCCATCACTTGCTTTTCCACCACCTGCGTAATCGAATCGGTTACGCGCTGGTCGGTGCCAATGGGCAAACGGATGTAGGTAAACACAAAATTAGGATCTCCCATTGGGAAGAATACCACCGGTGGTTTGCGCACACCCGTGAACCAAATGGAAAACATAAATAGCACGATCACTCCGCCAATCACACCTGCGGGCCTCCAGCCTTGCAGGCACCAGGCAATCATATTTTTATATCCATGCTGCACACGGGGCCATCCCTTTTGTTGAAAATTGGAAATCAATTCTTCCAACACAAAACGGTGCAACGAATAAATGCCAAGCAGGAAGAGCGTAAAGTTGCCCAACCCATAAGAACCTGTGAGGTACCAGATCAGCGCAAGCGCAATAAAAATTACCGCTGTGATTTTATATCCTTTCGTAAACTTCGCGCGCTTGTGGTCGTGATCATGTGCCTTCATAAAATCGGCAGCGAAAACCGGGTTCATGATGTAAGCCACCACGAGTGAAGCCAGCAACGCAATGATCAACGTAACGGGAAGAAAAAACATAAACTCCCCAATGGTGCCCGGCCAAAATGCGAGGGGAACAAAAGGCGCAAGCACCACCAATGTGCCCGACAGCACCGGCATGAACACTTCGCCTGCGGCAATCTTGGCGGCTTTGCGAATAGGTACTTTGCCATTGTCAAAAACCCGGTGTGTGTTTTCGATTACCACAATGGCATCGTCCACCACAATGCCCAAGGCTAGCAAGAAGGAAAACAACGTCATCAGGTTCAATGAAAAACCAATGGAAGGAAATACCAGGAATGCAATGAAACTTGAGATGGGAACCGACAAGCCTACGAAGATTGCATTGGTGGCACCCATAAAAAACATGAGGATGATTGTCACTAACACAAAGCCGATGATGATGGTGTTGATCAGATCATGCAGCGTAGTGCGTGTGTTGTCCGATTGATCGGCTGTGATGGTGATCTTGACGCCTGGAGGCAAAATATTTTTTTCAAATTCTGCCACGATCTCGTTGATCTGGTCGGAGGCGTTGATAAGGTTTTCGCCACCACGCTTCACCACATTCAAGGTGATCACATTTTTCTGATCCAACCGTGCATAGCTTTCCTGTTCCTTGTGCGAATCCACTACTTCGGCAATATCTTTCAAATAAATCTTGCCGCCTTTTATAGAGCCTATCACCGTGTTGGCAATCTGGTCAGATGAAACATATTCGCCATTCACGCTCAGTGAACGCTTCATGCCATCCACCGAAAGTTGCCCACCGGAAACGATCCTGTTTTCAGAGCCTATGGCCATGGCAATGTCGTCCATGCTCACGCCCGCCAGCGAAGC
>JAYVAI010000491.1:0-19982 GCA_043751075.1 Cyclobacteriaceae bacterium
AGAAGGGGGGCATTCAAAATGTCGCGGTAACAATAAGTTGGGGGCTGACTAAAAAGTCGCTTTTGTCATCGCGGCCTTTGAGCCGCGATCTCGTTTTTACGTGGACTAACGGGATACCGGGTCAAAGCCCCGTATGCCACTTCGATCAAATTGCGACTTTTTAGTAAGCCCTGGCCTTATCTATCACGACATTTTGAAATGCACCCGTTAGAAATTGACAAAACGTAGCCTGCCTGCCGATCGAGCAATGCCATCAGATTCTCTTGCTCGACTCCCTCACCACCAATCTGCTTTTGATCAATCTTTTTTCCTGAACGATTTCCTTTTTGCCAATTTGCTTCAGCAGGATTTCGGCAGCAGCCACGCCCATGTCGAAGGCGGGGTGATCGATGCTGCTCAGCGTGGGTTCCACATAGCGGCAAATGGTTTCGTTGTTGAAGCCAAGCACCGCCACATCATGGGGAATGCTCAAGCCCCGCTTTTTTATGATGTGCATCATTTCCAATGCGGCCATGTCGTTGATGGCGAAAACCGCATCTGGCTTTTGCCGAAGGTTAAAAAGTTGGCGCGTGTATTCCTCCACATTTTTGCTGTTGAATGTAGCATGCACGATAAGCGGCTCTGATATTTTTATGTTATGCTTTTTAAGGGCATCGAGGTAGCCATTCAGCCGGTTGCGGCTATTATACAAATGCTGATGGCCAGCAACAAAGGCAATGCGCTTGCAGCCCTGGGCCAGTAAATGCTCCGTGCCTTCAAAACTGATGTCATAGTTGTCCGAATAAACCTGCGAGGCATTCAACTCTTCCACAATGCGGTCGAAAAAAACAATGGGCATTTCTTTGTCAATGGCATACTGCAAATGATCGTGCCGGTTTGTTTCGCGCGAAACGGAAATGAGCAAGCCATCTACTTTGCTGGCCATCAGGGTTTGCAAATTGTTGCGCTCGGTGGCAAGTGTTTCGTTCGATTGGCAGATCATCACATTGTATCCCGCCCGGTTGGCAACTTCCTGTATGCCTCCTACTGCTTTGGCAAAAAAACGGTTTACTGTTTCGGGGATCACCACACCAATCGTGTTGGTCCGCTGCTGTTTCAAATGCTGGGCCAGCAGGTTTGGATGGTAATCTATTTGCGTGGCCAGCTCGCGCACCTTGCGGGCCGTTTCGGGGTTCACATCGAAGTGGTTGTTGAGCGCCCGCGACACGGTTGACTTTGAAATCCCGAGGGTCTTGGCAATATCTCGTATGGTGGCCTCGCTCTTTGGCATATTATTCTTTTGGGATCGGTGCACGAAGGTAGATAAAATTTCGGGACGGTTCCCGGGACGGATACCGCTAAAAAATTCTTTGCAGTTCCGATTTTTAAAAAAATTAGGGGTTAACGTGCATCAAAGTTTTAATCAAACGATGGCAATATGGAGATAGCGGTTCCCCTATCAAGTATCAAAAAAAACCAATTATTGGTAGCCTTGCCAAGGCCGCAACGGCCATCTTCCGATATTGATTTTCTGTTGTCGCGGGTGTTGTTGAATGACGATTATGCCGCTTTCGAAAAATTGTTTTTCCACCATTATAATCCCCTACGGAATTTTTGCAAAAGGTTGGTTCGCATAAACGAAGTGGCCGAAGAGCTGGTGAGCGGATTTTTCCTTAAAATCTGGTGCAACCGCAAGCAAATTATCATTTCCAGTTCAGGCAAATCGTATCTCTACACGGCCGTTCGCAATTTATCCTTCGACTACCTGCGAAAAGAAAAACGTGCTTCCTGGGCAAGCTTGGAAGAGGCGGCCTCGGTGCGGTGCAATGCATTTGATCCATCCATCCTGGCTGAGTTTGAAGAATTTCAACAGCAAGTGGATGTGGCCGTGGCCCGGTTGCCAAAGCAATGCCGATTGGTTTTTCAATTGAGCAGGTTCCAGGGCATGAAGTACAATGAGATTGCACAAACGCTCCAGTTGAGCGTGAAAACAATTGAAACCCAGATGGGGCGCGCCCTTAAATCGCTGAGGCGAAGTTTAAAAGATGAGTAGGTTCAACCCTAATGTGTAAGGGCACAGGGGGCAAATAATCGTCTTACCAGATAATGTAACAATAGGTTCAAATTCAAAACCAAAACAAAACCCAATAATTATGCATAAAACTCTATCTAAACTAAAAAAAATCCTTCGGGTTATGCCGATAGGATTTTTGATTGCGCTGGTTTGCTCCGGGCCTGTGTGGGCCAAAGCAAGCGTTGCCTTTCAAGATCGTGTTGTTAGCGGAACGGTAACTTCTGCCGATGACAATCAAACCGTGCCAGGGGTAAACATCATTGTGAAAGGCACCACCAATGGCACCGCCACTGATGCCAATGGCAAGTACACCATTTCTGTAGGCGCTGATGCCGTTTTGATTTTCACTGGGGTGGGATTTTCAACTACCGAGATGCCCGTAGGCAGCAAGTCGATCATTGATGTTTCTTTGGCTTCTGATGTTACTTCATTGTCAGAGGTAATTGTTACAGGATATGGAACACAAGACAAGCGAGAGATTACAGCCGCCATTTCCTCGTTAGGGGCAGAAGCCCTTTCCAAAATTGCAACCAATAGTACTTTGGAGGGCATGAAAGGGCAAATAGCAGGTGTTGATGTTCTTCAAAACAATGGTCGGCCCGGTAGCAACGCAGCCGTGTTGATTCGCGGTCGCAGATCGTTAAACGCCTCCAATGATCCCTTGTTTGTAGTAGATGGAGTGCCCGTAAGTTCCGGCACAAGTGCAGGCACGGATGGAGTTGTCTCTACCTCAGGAAGCAATCCATTAAATGATTTTAACCCCAACGACATTCAATCCATCGAAGTATTGAAGGATGCCGCAGCCACGGCCATCTATGGTTCAAGGGGTGCCAATGGTGTTGTACTTGTGACCACTAAAAGAGGGAAGTCAGGCAAAACAAATGTGTCTTACTCCGGAAATTATGGTGTTGCCCAGGCATTCAGCAAGTTTCCCATGATGAATGGTGAGCAGTTTGCCAATTTTAAGCGCGAAGCTAACCGGGTCAATGCCGCTGGTGCCTCGGGCCGCACAGCATGGGGCGATACAGGGTCTTCTATTCCGGCCGATGCGGTAGTATTTATTGACCCGGTAGAATTCGCTTCCATATCAGAGGCAGGCGGTGTACGATCTACAAATTGGCAGGATTTGATTTTCAGCAATGGAACCCAGACCGATCACCAGGTGAGCGTAAACGGTGGAAACGATAAGACCCAATTTAATATGTCGGTAGGTTATTTTAATCAAGCCGGCACGATAAGCGGCATGGATTTTACAAAGATCACCGGTCGTATCAACTTGGATCATCAAATAAGCAATCGGTTTAAGGCAGGTATGTCAACTCAATTTACCAACTCCACTTTGAACAACGGTTCGGCCAGTGTGTTGAGTGAAGCTGTAAACCAAACCCCGCTGGGCGTTCCTTACGATGCCAATGGAGCTTTGATTTTTCTTCCCATCTCTGACGGCATTCGGACAAACCCGTTAAACGAACTTGTTGCCAACAAAAGGATTGATGAGCAAAAAGTGAACAGGATTTTCTCGTCTGCTTATTTGGAGGCAAACATCGTAGAAGGCCTCAAATACAAATTTTTGCTTGGAACTGATTTGCGTTATGATAACAGGGGAATTTTTGAGGGGCGTTTTACCCAAAACACAAAGAATGGCGACCCCCGTGCCCAATATCAAAACCAATCAAACATTGGATATACAATTGAAAACCTGATTACCTATAACAAAACATTTGCCGGCAAACATGATTTAAGGTTTACAGGTTTATATAGCATTCAGGAAAACACCTACGAGAACCACCATACAGTTGTAGCGGGTGTTCCGGTTGAAGCTATGAAATGGTATAACCTTGGCAGGGCCTCAACAATCAACGCCATCAGGAGCAAGTTAGAGCAGTGGAACTTAATGTCTGTGATGGGCAGGGTCAACTATTCTTACAAAGACAAATATTTGTTTCAGGCATCATTGCGAAGCGATGGTTCATCCCGTTTAGCTGATGAAGTTCAGTGGACTTCATTTCCTGGATTATCGGCTGCGTGGAGAATTAAAGAAGAAGCCTTTATGTCCACTGTAAACATGATTACCGATTTAAAATTACGGGCCTCGTATGGTGTGGTAGGTAACACCTCGATTGATCCGTATAAAACAAAAGGGATATTAACGCCAACCGTTTATTCATGGGATGAAGTAAATGCTGCAGGTTTCGCGCTTTCCGAAATTCCCAGCCCCAATTTAGGTTGGGAGAAAATGGCCACTTTTGATTTGGGGTTGGATTTTAGTCTGTTGGATGGCAGGTTGAATGGTACTTTCGATTATTACCAGACCAATACTACCGGCTTGTTGTTGAGGAGAAACATACCTTTTTCGACCGGATATGATTTTGCTTTCGAAAATGTGGGGGCAACACGCACCACAGGTTTCGAAGTTACCCTGAGCGGCAATATCCTTAATTTATCGAACGGACTTAAATGGGATGCAGACTTTAACGTTGCCAGTTACAAAGAAGAGATTGTGGATTTGGCCCAACGTGGTGCTAATGGTGAGATAATCAGTGACCCTGGCAATGCCTGGTTTATTGGTGAGCCTTTACGGGTATTCTATGACTATAAGAAAATAGGTATTTGGCAGGCCAATGAAGCAGCTCAGGCAACAACCATGATGCAAGCCTTTCCGGGTGAGATCAAACTTCAGGATACTGATGAAAGTGGTATCATTACCCCAGCCGACAGAGTGGTGATTGGAAGCGATGTCCCTTCAGCTTATGGTGGACTTAACAACCGATTTTCATTCAAGGGTTTTGATTTTTCCTTCTTCTTGTACTACCGGCTTGGCTATACACTGGACAGCCGTTTTCATTCCGATCAGGCAAGCATGCAGGCCCGGTATAATAACTTAGACGTTGACTACTGGACCATTAACAATCCTACCAACGATTACCCCAGGCCAAATAAAAATCAGGAAAACCCTGCCTTTGCATCAACCCTTCGATATAAGGATGGAGGCTTTGTAAAATTGAGGACTATCACATTGGGATATAATCTGCCCAAGGATATCGCCAGCAAACTTGGCTTGGCCAATATGAGGGTGTATGTTTCTGCCCAGAACCCAAAAGTGTGGTCAACCTACAAAGTTTTTGATCCCGAATCTGTCAATCAGATTGATGCAGGTGATGTACCTTCTAATAAATTGTTCATCGGAGGAATTAACTTAACATTTTAAGCAAAAAAGATTATGAAGAAGAAATTTATATTCTTGTTGATCGCATTGTTGGCTTTCAACATTCAATCGTGCAAAGATTTCCTTAAAGAAGAATTGGTTTCGGATGTGGCTGGCAGCTACTATACTTCTGCCGCAGGCTTGGAAGATGCCGTTGATGCTACCTATTTCTATCTCAAATTCATTTACAGCAACGAGCGGGCCTATACGCTCACTGTCTTTGGGACCGACACTTACAGAAATGCTGCAGATGGAAATCATAAAGGCTTTAACTATTATGACAATACCTTAAATTCTGCTAACCCAGTGTTAACCGAAATGTGGCAATTTCTTTACAGGGGAATTAACCAGGCAAACGCAGTGATTGGCCGTTCTGCCAACGGCATTACCGATATGGATGCTACCAGATTGCTGACAAGGCAGGCCGAAGTCAGGTTTTTGCGTGCCCTGTATTACTTTACACTGGTTCGGCAATGGCAAGATGTTCACCTCAGCTTGGAAGAAACAATAGGTGCACAAGTAACAGCCAATAAAACCCCATCGGCCCAAATCTATGCCGAAGCGATTATCCCCGACCTTCAATTTGCCATTGATAATTTGCCGGCTACTCAAAATGATTATGGAAGGGCAACAAAAGGAGCAGCCCAACACTTGATGGGTTTGGCTCTTTTGACAAGAGGATGGGCAACAAATAACGCAGCTGATTTTTCTACGGCCGAAGCAAGGTTTACAGATGTGATCAACAATGCAGCATACGGCTTGGTAAGCAACCATGCCACGCTTTGGAACCAAGACCTCACAAGGAATAGGGAGGTAATTTTTGCGGTGCAGAATGCTGTCAGCCCGATCTTGAATGGAGGCGAAGGAACTCCGGGCGAAGGAAACCGTGGCCACCTATATTTTCTTATGGAGTACGACATCCGACCAGGGATGATAAGGGATATCGCAAACGGCAGGCCCTTTAAAAGATTTCGTCCCACCAATTACTTATACAATCTCTGGGCCGCAGGCAGGGATAAAGACAACCGCTACGACCAAACCTATAAACATGTTTATATAAGCAACAACGGAGCGGCCAATGCAGCCCTGAACTGGACAGCGGCCAATGTTGCGGCAGGCGCCAAAAACCGTAACGGCTCACTAGCTGTGGTGGGACAACGAAAATTTGCAGTGGGTGATACGGCCATGTATTTCCCTGGCCCAGGAAATGAAGCCACCTGGACAGCAACCAAAAAACTCCAAACCCGGTATGCTGTTTATACCCGCGCAGATTACTCGGATTTTATATTTGCCCATATCTCAAAATTCATAGACCCAAGGAGGCCTACCATTCAATGGATGGAAGGCTCCAGGGATTGGTTTGTATATCGTTTGGCTGATACCTATTTGCTCCGTGCCGAAGCACGCTTCAAGCGAGGCGACCAACCCGGTGCAGCAGCCGATATCAATGTGGTAATAACCAGGGCAGCCAAGCCAGGCAAAGTAGCCGACATGCAAATAACCCCAGCGCAGGTAACGTTGGATTTTATCTTGGACGAAAGGGCATTGGAACTTGATGCAGAGCAATGCCGCTGGTATGACCTCGTTAGGACCGGAACTTTGGTGGACAGGGTGTTGGCACTTAATCCCCTGGCTCCGGGCATAAAGAGTTTTCATGTTCGCAGGCCAATTCCACAATTGCAAATTGATAGAACCCAGGGCGGCTATGTGCAAAATTGTGGTTATCCGGGTGCGCCAGCTTGTAACTAAGTATATCACAATCTTGAAATAACAAAGGCCGGAGAATATCTCCGGCCTTTTGTTTACAATTTATCCAACAATCTTCGTCTTCTTGCCGTGGTTCGTATCCCCACGAACCACCACCAGAAGTCACCAATATGAAATTTGCCCCGTCTTGGATGACTTTGGGATTGTGCCCATGGATGATATGTTGAGGATTGCCCTGTTACAAATCCTGGAAGACCGCTATGACCGAAAATCAATTATCATCACCTCACAGCTTCCATTCAATACCTGGTATGAATATCTGGGGGAGCCAACTCTGGCCGATGCCATTATGGACAGATTGGCAGCCGGTGCCCATAAACTGGAATTAAAAGGCGACTCCCTGAGAAAACGTAAAAAAAATAATATCTAACTTGACCTCGATCGATATTTTTTAGTGGTACACTTTGCTCCGGAATAGGTGGTACACTTTGAGCGGAATAGTCACTTGGAGGATTTTAAAGACTATATGTAATGAATTTACTGTTGGATACCCACGCGCTGATTTGGTTTTCTGAGGGGGGCTCAAAAAAATTATCCTCCACGTCAAGGGAGTCAATTGAAAACAGAGACAATGAAAAATTTGTGAGCATTGTAACCTTTTGGGAAATCGCAATCAAAACAAGCTTAGGAAAATTATCATTGAACAGAGACATCAAAGAATTAAGTGAGTTTATGGTTCAATATAGATTTATCCTTTTACCTGTTACCGTTGAGCATACTGTGCGACTTGTTGATTTAATATTTCATCACCATGACCCTTTCGATAGAATACTTATCGCTCAAGCCATTTCAGAAAATTTTCATGTGGTAACCAAAGACTCAAATTTTTCTTCCTCCCCAATCAAATCAATTTGGTAAAATACCAAACCACAATCTTATGGAACAAGCAAATAAAATAATGGTGGAGGAATCGGAGCTATACTCCAACATTTCCAAACTGCCCGATGACTTGAAGGAACAGGTAAATAATTATGTGGAGTTTCTGTTGCAGAAGGCAGAAGCCAACAAAAGAAAACCAAAGCCTGAGTTAGGAAGTGGCAAGGGATTGATTGGGTATATGTCGGATGATTTTGATGAGCCGTTGGAGGATTTTAAGGATTATATGTGATGAATCCCGTTTCATTCAATAGTATTACAAAAAATAATTTCAGGATTAAATCAAATCAATATGTCAGTAGCAACATTGGAAAAAAAATTGGCCCAGCTTCCTGAGGAAAAACAAAAAGAGGTTCAGGACTTTATTGATTTCCTTTTGTCTCAAGGAAAAACTGAAATGAAGGAGACCCAAAAACCCATGTTCGGTGCATTAAAGGGCAAGATTAGAATTGCCGATGATTTTGATGAGCCGTTGGAGGATTTTAAGGATTATATGTGATGGAGTTGCTTATAGATACGCATGCCCTTCTATGGCTTGCAAAGGGTGATGGGGAAAAACTATCCTCTAAGGCGAGGCTTGCCATTGAAAGCAGTCAAAATCAAAAACATGTTAGCATGGCCACTTTTTGGGAAATTGCAATTAAATTAAGTGTGGGCAAGCTTGAATTAGATGGAGGCATAGAATCATTAGTTGAGTTTGCCAATGAATTTAATTTTAAAATTCTAACCATAGATATGGACCATATTAAAGTTTCACAAAATCTTCAATTTATCCATCGCGACCCCTTCGACAGATTACTAATCGCCCAAGCCATCTCACAAGATTTTCAAGTTGTAACCAAAGACCCTGCATTCTCTCTGTACCCAATCAAAACAATTTGGTAGCCTCGAAACGTCAAAACGTTAACACACCTCAACACCCCAACTCATAAACTATGAAACGCTCCATCCGCAAAATCGCAGTCCTCGGCTCAGGTGTCATGGGCTCATCCATCGCTTGCCACTATGCCAACATCGGCTGTGAAGTATTGTTGCTCGACATCGCCCCGAAAGAACTCACGGACGAAGAAAAAAAACGCGGCCTCACCCTCGACAGCAAAGTGGTGAAGAACCGCATCGTGCAAAGCTCCTTCGACAAGTGCATCAAGTCGAGCCCGGGGCCAATCTATTCCAAGAAATTTATTTCGCGGGTAAGTATTGGAAACTTCGATGACGATTTATCCAAAATAAAAAATTGCGATTGGACCATTGAAGTGGTGGTGGAAAACCTCGACATCAAAAAGAAAGTCTATGAGCAAGTAGAGAAACACAGAACACCGGGCACGCTCATCACCTCCAATACTTCGGGCATTCCCATCCACCTTATGGCCGAAGGGCGCAGCGATGATTTCAGAAAACATTTTGCGGGCACGCACTTCTTCAACCCGCCACGATATTTAAAATTGTTCGAGGTGATACCCACACCACACACCGACCCCGAGGTAACAAAATTCCTGTTGCACTATGGCGATTTATACCTCGGCAAAACTTCAGTGCTGTGCAAAGACACGCCCGCTTTCATTGGCAACCGCGTGGGCGTTTGGGGGTTGCTGAAAGTGATTGACTCTATGCGCAAGTATGACTTGAATGTGGATGAAGTGGATAAACTCACAGGCCCTGTTATCGGTAGGCCGAAGTCGGCCACATTCAGAACATCGGATGTGGTGGGCCTCGATACGTTCGTGAAAGTGGCCAACAATTTATATGCGGGCTTGCCCAACGATGAGAGCCGCGATATGTTCAAGCTGCCCGAAGTGGTGACCAAGCTCGAACAGAACAAATGGCTTGGCGACAAAACCAATCAGGGCTTCTATAAAAAGAGCAAGGACGCGAGCGGCAAAACCGAAATCCTCACGCTCGATTTAAAAACATTGGAGTACAAACCGAAAACAAAAACAAAATTCGCCACACTCGAAACCACCAAGACGATAGACAATTTGAAAGACCGTTTCAAAGTGTTGCTCGCAGGCACCGACAAGGCAGGCGACTTCTATCGCGATTGTTTCTTCGCGTTGTTTCAATACGCCTCCAACCGCATTCCCGAAATAAGCGATGAACTTTTCCGCCTCGATGATGCCGTGTGTGCAGGCTTCGGTTGGGAACTTGGGCCGTTTGAAACGTGGGATGCTATAGGCGTAGAAAAATCTTTGTCGCTGATGGCAACCGCAGGATACAAGCCCGCACCGTGGGTAAACGATATGCTCGCAAGTGGAAACAAATCTTTCTATAAAGTAGAAGGAGGGCAGCGCAAGTATTACGACATCCCAACTAAATCATACAAAACCATCACGAGCAAAGAGGCATTCATCATCCTCGAAAACCTGAGTGACAAAACTGTGTGGCAAAATGTCGACTCGAAAGTGACCGACCTTGGTGATGGCATCCTCAATTTTTCTTGGCACAGCAAGAGCTACACACTCGGCAGCGCAGTGGTAGAGGGCATGAACAAAGCGATAGACCTTGCCGAAAAAGATTATCGCGGGTTGGTAATCGGCCATCAAGGCGCAGACTTTTCGCTCGGAGCAAATTTAGGAATGGTGTTTATGTACGCCATCGAACAAGAGTATGACGAACTTGATTTCATGGTGCGCGCATTTCAAAATTCGGTTATGCGTATTCGCTACTCTTCTATTCCCGTTGTTGTTTGTCCACAAGGCCGCACGCTCGGAGGCGGATGCGAGATGACGATGCACGCAGACTTAGTGCAGGCCGCTGCCGAAACGTATATCGGATTAGTGGAAGTGGGCGTGGGGCTGATACCAGGAGGAGGAGGCACCAAAGAATTTACCAAGCGCGTGAGCGATGCCTTTCAAGAAGGCGATGTTGAACTGAACGCGTTGCAAAGTGCGTTTATGAATATCGCGACAGCAAAAGTTGCATTGAGTGCCGAAGAGGGAAGGGAGATGGGCGTGCTGCGCGACAAAGACAGGATTTCCATAAACAAAGACCGTCAGATTTTAGATGCGAAATCCGCAGCGATAGAATTGTACGAAGCGGGCTACACCATGCCCGTGCAATCGCGCAACATAAAAGTGCAAGGCAAATCGGGCATGGCATTGTTCGCAGCAGGTGTGCAAGGCATGAAGATGGGCAAATACATCAGCGACCACGACATGAAAATCGCGATGAAGATTGCGAACGTGATGTGCGGTGGTGAGTTGAGTTATGCGCAGGAAGTGAGTGAGCAGTATTTGTTGGATTTGGAGCGGGAGGCGTTTGTGAGTTTGTGTGGGGAGAAGAAGACGTTGGAGCGGATACAATCTATACTGACGGGAGGGAAACCGTTGAGGAATTGATGGTGGACAAATAGATGATGTTGCTCACCCCGTGGTCTGTGTCCTCACAGACCACAATCGGGTTTCGGTCTGTGAGGACACAGACCGAGGGGGAGAGAATTGGATGTCGCAAAATGCGACTTCCAATTTCAGGATGATTTTGATTAGGTACACTTAGAAAAATTGGAGATGCCAATTTGGCCCCTCCAAATAAAAATGGAACTCGCAAAATGCGACATCCAAAAAAAGAAAAAGCGAGATTGAAAAAATGATTTTATGTTGGAATGAGTACCGAATGACTCGAAAAATTGGAGGTGCCAAATTGGCACCTCCAATTTCAATCTTCAAGAAAAATTTAATCGACAAAAAAGAAAGACAACTAGAGCTGTAAAACAAACTCATCCATGAGCAAATCCTTAGCCATACACGATGAAGCAGTCATCAATAAAATTTATCTCATTCGGGGCAAGCGAGTAATGTTAGACAGAGATTTAGCAGATATGTATGGAGTAGAAACAAAACAGCTAAAGCGACAAGTTAACAGGAACAACGAACGTTTTCCAGAAGACTTCATGTTTGAAATGGATAAGAAAGAATTTGAAAACTTGAGGAGCCAATTTGGCACCTCAAGTTGGGGCGGTGTACGCTATACGCCTATGGCCTTTACCGAGCAAGGGGTAGCCATGCTATCAAGCATTCTAAATAGCAAAACAGCTATAGAAGTCAACATTCAAATCATCCGCATTTTCACTCGCATTCGGGAGATGCTGATAACCCATAAGGATGTATTGCTGAAGTTGGAGAAATTGGAAAAAGCAATGCTTAAGCACGATAAGAGAACCAGCAAAAACGAAAATGATATACAGCTAATTTTTAATGCCTTGAAACAATTATTAAATCCACCTCATGAATCGTTAAGGCCAATTGGATTTAAAATTGGTGTTAACAAAAAATAATCTTGAGATGCCAATTTGGCATCTCAAGATTGGATGTCGCACTTTGCAACATCCAATAAAAAAACAGTTTAATAAAACAATTTCTCAAACTCATAAACAACAAAACTATGGACGCATACATCGTAGGAGGTTTCAGAAGCGGAGTCGGCAAAGCCAAGAAAGGCGGCTTCAGATTTACAAGACCCGATGACCTCGCAGCAGACGTCATCAAGCATCTCGTCAAATCAATTCCAGGCCTCGAAAACAAAATGATTGACGACCTCATCGTGGGCAATGCCGTGCCCGAGGCAGACCAGGGCATGCAGATGGGCCGCATCATTGCGTTGCTCGCGCTTGGGCTTGATGTGCCAGGCATGGTGGTGAACCGCTATTGTGGTTCGGGCGTGGAGACGATTGCCATCGCGAGCCATCGCATACAAGCGGGCCAAGCCGATGTGATTATTGCAGGGGGCGCGGAGTCTATGTCGCTCGTGCCCGTGATGGGATTTAAGACCGCGCTCAATTATGCAATCGCCAAAGACAACCCTACTTATTATACAAGCATGGGCCTTACTGCCGAAGAAGTATCGAAGCAATTCAACATCACACGCCAAGAGCAAGACCAGTTCGCTTATGAGTCGCACATGAAAGCTGGCGCGGCTTGGAAGGAAGGAAAATTCAAAGATGAAGTGGTGCCCATCACCGTGAAAGAAACTTACGTGGATGAAAACATGAAGAAGCAAACTCGCGAGTTTGTGGTGGCCACCGATGAAGGCATTCGCATGGACACCACGGTGGAAGGCTTATCAAAATTGAAACCCGTATTTGCCGTGGGCGGTTCAGTCACCGCGGGCAACTCATCGCAAACATCCGATGGTGCCGCATTCGTAGTGGTGATGAGCGAGCGCATGATGAAGCAATTAAATTTAAAACCCATTGCACGCATGATGAGCTACGCCACCGCAGGCGTGGACCCGCGCATAATGGGCATAGGCCCCGTGGCCGCAATACCCAAAGCATTAAAAATCGCAGGCCTCAATTTGCAAGACATAGATTTGATAGAACTCAACGAAGCCTTCGCAGCGCAATCTCTTGCCGTGGTTAAAGAACTTGGCATTGACAGAAAGAAATTAAATGTAAACGGAGGCGCGATTGCAGTGGGCCATCCGCTTGGTTCATCATGCGCTCGGTTGTCGGTGCAATTATTTAATGAATTGAGAAGGCAAAAAAAGAAATATGGAATGGTAAGCGCATGTGTGGGTGGTGGGCAGGGGGTGGCGGGGATTTATGAGTTGTTGAATTAGATGTGAGTAATGAGATATGAGATTGGAGAATCCAGCGCGAAGACAATTATGCACAACTTAAAAGAACTTAAAATTTGGGCCAAAGCCATTGACCTCTCTACAGAGGTATATCGTTTAACGGCCAATTTTCCTAAAGAGGAGAAATATGGATTGACATCTCAAATCAGACGCTCGGCAGTATCAGTACCCTCTAACATTGCGGAAGGGGCGGGTAGAAATTCGGACAAAGAATTTATCTACTTCCTTGGAGTTTCAAATGGTTCATCTTTTGAACTTCAAACCCAACTACTTATTGCACAGAACTTAGAATTGGTGGACTCTCAAGTTGACCAATTGCTTGACCAGATAAACCAAATTCAAAAAATGAATTTCGCATTACAGAATAAACTTTCTAAAAACTAACTGTATCTCAATACTCACATCTCAATACTCATATCTATGACAACAAATGCAATCAAAGGAGGCGAGTTCCTCATCCGCGAAACAAAGGCCCACGAAATCTTCATACCCGAAGAGTGGAACGAAGAGCAAAAGATGGTCGCCCAAACATGCACCGATTTTATCAAGCAGGAAATCACGCCCCGCCTCGATGAGATTGACTCACAGAAAGACCCAACGCTCATGCCCAAGCTCATGGACAAAGCGGGCGAACTTGGCTTGCTCGGCACATCCGTGCCAACCGAACTCGGTGGCTTCGGCATGTCGTTCAACACTACGATGCTCGTGGCCGAAGTGCTTGGCGGCTCACATTCTTTTGCCGTGGCCTACGGTGCGCACACAGGCATTGGCACTTTGCCCATTTTATATTATGGCACCGAAGAACAGAAAAAGAAATACGTTCCGAAACTCGCAACAGGCGAATGGAAAGCAGCATACTGTTTGACTGAACCCGACTCAGGCTCCGATGCCAACGCGGCAAAGTCCAAAGCCAAACTCAGTGACGATGGCAAGCACTACATCATCAACGGACAAAAGATGTGGATTACCAACGGTGGGTTTGCCGATGTGCTGATTGTGTTCGCCAAAATTGACACCGACAAAAACCTCACGGCATTTATAGTAGAGAAAAATTATGGCGGCATTACCATGAATGCCGAAGAAAAAAAGATGGGCATCAAAGGTTCATCCACACGGCAAATATTTTTCAACGATTGCAAAGTGCCCGTGGAAAATATGCTGTCGGCACGCGAGAATGGTTTTAAGATAGCGGTGAATGTGTTGAACATTGGACGGATAAAACTTGGTGCGGGTGCCGTGGGCGGAAGCAAAATGGCGTTGAACACCGCGGTAAAATATTCCAACGAGCGCAAACAATTTGGTGTTTCGATTTCCTCGTTCGGGGCAATCAAATACAAGATTGCCGAAATGACCACACGAATTTTTGCTTCCGAAGCTGCACACTACAGAGCGGGTCAAAATATTGATGATGCTTACGATGCCCTCGTGGCAGGCGGCATGGAATCGGGAAAAGCAAAGTTGAAATCGCTCGAAGAATACGCCATCGAATGTGCAATACTAAAAGTGCATGGCTCAGAAGTATTGGATTACGTGGTTGATGAAGGCGTGCAGATTTATGGCGGCATGGGCTTCTCTGCCGAAGGCCCGATGGACAGAGCATATCGCGATGCCCGTATCAACCGGATTTTTGAAGGCACCAACGAAATCAACCGCCTGCTCACTATAGACATGCTGATGAAGCGCGCCATGAAAGGCTCGCTCGATTTGATGAACCCCACCATGGCCTTGCAAAAAGAACTCATGTCCGTTCCCGATTTTGGTGCAGCCACAGACGAAGGCATTTTTGCGAAAGAGAAAAGCGCCTTGGCCAACATGAAGAAGGCAGGCCTGATAGTAGCGGGCGCAGCCGTGCAAAAATTCATGATGAAATTATCCGAAGAGCAAGAGTTGCTCATGAGCATGGCCGACATGCTAATTGAAATCTACATTGCCGAGTCTTGTTTGTTGCGTGTAGAAAAACTGATAGGCCTGCGTGGAGAGAAAGCCTGTGAAATCCAAAAAGAAATCGCCCTGATTTATTTGCATGAGGCGATGGAGAAAGTAGCCTTATCAGGGAAGCACGCCATCACCTCCTTTGCCGAAGGCGATGAACTGCGTTTGATGCTGATGGGATTGAAACGCTTCACCAAGATTGACCCGTATAACTTAACGAAGGCCAGGAGGAAGGTAGCAGATTATATTATTGGGAAGGGGGAGTGGGGGTTTTAGGGGGTGGGGGCATGAAGTAGAAAAGGAGTTTATAATTTAATTACCTTTATTATCACGAATTGGAAAGAACATATAACATCCGACCCTTCCGTACTGTTTGGAAAAATGGTAATCAAAGGCACTCGTATTCCTGTGGAGTTGATTTTAGAAAAACTAGCCATAGGGTTTTCTTTTGACGAGCTCTTGGTAGCATACCCCAAGATTAAGTTAGCAGACATTCAATCGTGCCTGTTGTTTGCGTCAGAAAACGCCAAGCATGAAAAGACATTGGCTATTGCTGAATGAATTATCTAATCGTAGCCGATGAGAGTGTCCGAATAGTCCTTCAACTTAGAAAGACGGGCATCTCCGTCTATTCAATATCCGAAAGTCAATACTCCATTAAGGATGAGAAAGTCTTGTCAATAGCAGTTGAGCAAAATGCTTTGCTTATTACCGAAGACAAAGATTTTGGTGAATTAGTCTTTCGCTTCCAATTGAACCACAAAGTGAGACGATTCAAAAAGTAATGTTGTATGGTGACATAGATGAATTGGTTGCACTTCTTTCCTTGTTTTCAACTGAAGAATTAAAGAAAGAATGGAATGAATTATTTCCTAAAGGCACTGTGTATAAAAAGGAGGGAGAATTTGTTGCGGCTTTTCTATTTGGTGAAAAGGTTCGGTTATGAGAGGGGTTTCCGAGAGCGTTGAAGAGGTCTTGACGGCCATTTCCAAATCAGACTTTTGCAGTGATTTCGCCTTGATTGGTGGTACAGCATTGTCTCTTGCAATAGGCCATGGCTTGAGCGAAGACCTTGACTTTTGTACTTGGAATAATCAGTTTGTTCTTGAATCTGACTTTATTGTTGGAAGCCTGAGAAAGCTGAAAGGCGATTTTTTAGTGCAACAAGTAATGGACTCCGAGCATAAGCAGGACTTTTTAATTAATGATGTAAAGGTTACTTTCTTTAAAGACCCTTCAGGGTTTGTTCCTGAATTTGAAAAGAAAATCATTTTCAACAAACTAAAAATAGCTGATGTCTATTCTATTGCGGGGATGAAAGCCTGTGTAGCTTTGTTCAGAAGTAAGTTCAGGGACTATTACGATTTGTTTTGCTTGGCCCACGACCATTGCACAATAAGAGACATAGTTGGCTCTGCCCTTTCATTAAGGCCTCATCTAAATGCCAGGCTTGTTCTTCAAAACATTACTTCCTTGAATGAGGCTCAGGATGAAAACTTAGCGTTACTGAAACCAATCTATAATGTTTCTAGGTCGCAAATAGAATTTTTCTTTAAGCAAATTATTCTACCAAGCGGCTTAAAAACCAAATTGCAGGATATGAACCAAATTTTTGCCCCTGAGAGAAACAAGGAAAATATGGATTTTCATTTGTCCCAAGCGAAGATAAAAACAATTGAAAGGAATGTAGTGGCTTGTGTATTGAAGAGAGAGAATATGCCTCTTCGGTTGCACGACAGTTTGGCAAGTAAAGTTGATTACCGCAACCACCCTGGCAACTCAAACAAACTCCCCTTCCCCTTTTCATCATACTGTTCCAACTGCAAACCCTGGGGCACCGTTTGGCTTACGAACCATTCCGTTTTGTAAAGCATAAGAAGCAAATACAAAATGGGTATGGCCGAAAAAAAGAAAATCAACTTGGGCGAATTTTTTGGATTACGCCTGCTCAGCACCAGAAAGAGATATGCGGCAATTAAAAATATCACAATAGCCATTACAAGGTAAAGCGGGTCGATACTCGACAGGTGAGTTTCAAAATATTTTACTCCATCAATGCCTCCCTCTAAACTTATGGTTGCATTCTTGTTGCCTTCAAAAATAATCTGACCCACAAAGCCATCATCTTTTTCCAATGCCTTAAAATCAATGCCCAACGAGTTGTTGATGGTATCGCGGGTCAACTGCATGCCCGAAACGGGCCGGGCCACTTTCAAAATCTTATAATCAAGTATTTGGGCACGGTCGCCCAGCACAATCTTTAAAGGAGAATAAATGTTTTCCTGCTTGATAGTTTCCTCGCCTTGATTGAAAAAATAAAAATAGACTGAAGTAACATCAGCCAGGATAGTATCACCATTCGATTTTAATAAAAGCAACGGAGCATTGGCGGCATTCTCCTTATCCAAAATGGTGGTGCGTGTTGGGTCAAGATAAAAGGTTGGCTTGCGCTCGCGGTTGCCGATGTAGAGGAAATAATATCCAAACACAATAGTTATGGTGATAGAAATAATAGAACTGATGATAATGTCCTTCGATCGTTGGAACAAAGGTTCAGGGATTTTTGCCATGCCTCAAAAATACAATCATTGCCATATAGGTTCAAGTGCTTTTTCCGAATGCCATTTATTGCATGTTTGATTGGTGTTGAATTACTACTTGTGTCTGACTATACAGTCGGGTTCTCCAATGTGTATATCTCGCAAAGTTCGCCATGGCGCAATGAATTTCGTTGTTCAACCTTTGCGCCCTTGCGCCTGCCTTGCCGGTAGGCAGGTGAGATTTGGACTTTAGGGACAGACACTATTTCGCACCAGCGGAATTCTCAGGGTTTGCAAACCCATTCACCTTCCTTTAAATTGTGCTTTTAAATGAACCAGAGAATGACAAAAACCAGAAAACCCCATGTAGAAAAAACCGATGTAGTGCTCATGGGTGCGGGCATCATGAGCGCCACGCTGGGCATGATCCTCAAAGAACTAAACCCAGCTATCACCATCCAGATTTTTGAGAGGCTTGATATGGCCGGCATGGAAAGTTCAGACGCCTGGCACAATGCAGGCACTGGCCACGCGGCCTTCTGCGAATTGAACTACACGTCTCAAAAAGCGGATGGCTCTGTGGATATCGCCAAGGCAATAAAAATTTCTGAAGCGTATGAAGTATCGCGGGAGTTTTGGGCATATCTGGTTGAAAAGAAATACTTAGCAAACCCTTCACAATTCATATCAGCCATACCGCACATCAGTCTCGTCTGGGGAAACGACAACGTAAATTTTTTGAAGGCACGATATGCAGCACTCCAGGGCAGTGCCCTCTTCAAAGACATGGTCTATACCGAAGACCGCGACTTGATGGCCCAATGGGCACCCATCGTAATGCGGGGCAGGAAAAAAGCCCAGCCTGTGGCAGCTACCAATATGACCATTGGCACCGATGTAAACTTTGGCGAACTTACCCGTGGCATGATCAATCAGCTCGAAAAAATGCCGGGCGTTACCATTCACTATCATCATGAGGCACTTGATCTTGATCCGGATGGCAAAGGAGGCTGGGATGTATCGGCAGAAGATTTGAAAGAAGAGAAGAAAATAAAAGTCAATGGAAAATTTGTTTTTATTGGAGCGGGCGGTGCAACATTGCACCTGCTAAAAAGAGCAGAGATAAAAGAGCGAAATGGTTATGGGGGTTTTCCAGTTAGCGGCCTGTGGTTGAAATGCCTAAACGAGGAGTTGATCCAAAAACATCACGCGAAAGTATATGGCAAAGCTACGGTTGGCTCTCCGCCCATGTCGGTGCCGCACATTGACACGCGCATCATCCATGGAAGGAAAGAACTTTTGTTCGGCCCCTTTGCGGGATTTTCCACCAAGTTTTTAAAAAATGGTTCGTTGATGGACTTGCCAAAATCAATTGGGTTCGACAATGCCATCCCCATGATCTTCGCGGGGATGAAGAACATGCCCCTCACAAAATATTTAATTGATCAAGTGCGGCAAACACCCGAACAAAGATTAGAAGCACTGCGCGAATATGTTCCCTTCACCAAACTTGAAGACTGGCAACTGATGGAAGCCGGGCAGCGCGTACAGGTAATAAAGAAAGACAAAAAAGAAGGAGGCGTGTTGGAGTTTGGAACGGAAGTGGTGGTGTCGGAAGATGGCACGGTGGCCGCACTGCTGGGCGCATCGCCAGGTGCTTCTACGGCAGCATCGGTGATGATGAACCTTGCGCTTCGCTGTTTTAAAAAAGAAGGTCAGTCGCAAGCATGGCAAAGCAAACTGAAAGAGATGGCTCCATCATTCGGAGTGCCGCTTTCGCAAAATGAAAAATTGGTGAATGAAACAAGGCAAAGAACGGGAAGGATTTTGGGGATTGGGGGAGGGTAGGTTTTTGTATAAGTAAAACTGTCAAAATAACTTGTACACTTCTGGCTTGAAAAAAAAATTAGCGGCCTGGCCCCGAAACTTCGGGGCCACCAGGCTATCCGTTCCAAGTCCGTCCCCCCACAAAATCCACGCGCTTCGGGCTTTCCTCTACTATCCCGGGCCGAAGTACATCGTACATAAATTGTACAAG
>JAYVAI010000492.1:0-2746 GCA_043751075.1 Cyclobacteriaceae bacterium
GATACCACCAAACCTAAAGTTGAAAAACTTATCATCGGGTCAGAAGCCGATCAGAGCTCGGACACAACAACCCTTAAAATAGGGATGGGCTTCGCGCAAGGTTTGCTCTATGCGTTCAACAGTTTGTACGTAATGGTGAACCACAACAGTAATAAAGATTTCGATAAGAACACGGGCATGTATCGTCTTCAAGATACAGACGGGGACGATCAATTTGATAAAATTACTTTGCTTAAATCATTGGCCGGAGAGCCAGGCGAACATGGGCCGCACAGTATCATTTTATCGCCCGATAAAAAATCTATTTACATAGCTGCCGGCAACCACGTGGATGTACCCAAGATGGATATCTATCGCCTTCCCCCCGTTTGGATGGAAGACAATTTGTTTCCACAGATAAAAGATCCACGCGGGCACGCCAACAAGCGCGAGGCACCCGGTGGATGGATCGCCCACATTGATTCACTCGGAGAAAAATGGGAGATGGTAGGCGCGGGCTACCGCAACCAGTTCGATATAGCTTTCAATGACGCAGGCGATCTGTTCACGTACGATTCGGACATGGAATGGGATTTTGGAATGCCGTGGTACAGGCCTACACGCGTTT
Source organism: Cyclobacteriaceae bacterium (assembly GCA_043751075.1). Lineage (GTDB taxonomy): Bacteria > Bacteroidota > Bacteroidia > Cytophagales > Cyclobacteriaceae > ELB16-189. The sequence continues at coordinate 608 of JAYVAI010000492.1, forward strand.
GTCATGTAACCAGTGGCAGCGAATTTGGATGGAGGACAGGCAATGGAAAATGGTCTGCAGCCTACCCTGATAATTTGCCCCCCGTAATCAACATCGGGCAAGGCTCGCCCACCAACTTTGTCAGTGGCTTGGGGTCAACCTTTCCTGGTAAATACAAAAAGGCGTTGTTTGCTTTTGACTGGAGCTTTGGAATTATCTACGCTCTTCACCTGACACCCGATGGAGCTTCTTATTCCGCGCAAGCAGAAGAATTTCTCTCAGGCGCACCACTGCCTTTGACCGATGGCGTGTTTGGCCCTGATGGATCATTATATTTTCTTACCGGTGGCAGAAGGTTAGAATCTGATCTCTACCGGGTTTCGGCAATAGAAGATAAGAACAACACAACAGCCCAACAAGAAACACCAGTGGCAACCATCAATGAAGCCAATACACTGAGACGGAGCCTTGAGCAATATCATCAACCCACCAAAGGTGCTGTGGATGTGGCATGGCCAAACTTAAAACATGAAGACAGGTTCGTGCGATATGCTGCCCGGATTGCCGTAGAGCACCAGCCCGTGGCCGAATGGCAAGAGCGTGCCTTGAAAGAAACTGATCCGCAAATACTCACTCAAGTCATGATCGCCTTGGCACGGCATGGCAAACCAACCTTAAAGAACAAGATGACCCAGGCTTTGGTTAAAGTTGATTATGATAAACTTTCACCTTCACAACAACTCGACATTGTCCGTGCCCTTGAAGTGGTCATCTTCCGTATGGGCAAACCCGAAGGCACGGCAAAAGATCAAGTAGTGGCTTATCTCAATCCACGTTACCCTTCGAAATCCAACGAACTGGACCGTGTGCTTGCCAAAGTGCTTGTTTATATTGGTGCGCCTACGGCAGTTGAAAAAACGGTTGCCTTATTGGCGAGTGCCAAAGACGAACCGGCCGAAAAAACAGTCAGCTCTTCCACAGACCTGATCATGCGAAACCCACAATATGGATTGGACATCGCGAGTATGCTATCAAAAATTCCGCCCGCACAGCAGACTTACTTAGCCACCGTATTATCGGAAGCAACGGTTGGATGGACACCGGAACTTTACGACCAGTACTTCAAGTGGTTTGCCAACGCCTTCAGCTTTAAAGGAGGAAGAAGCTATGTTGGGTTTATTGACAAGGCGAGGAAGAAAGCCCTTGCCCACGTGCCGGCCGATAAAGTGGATAGTTACAATACCCTTTCGGGCGGCCTGCTGCTGACCGAATCGGGAAATGATCTCGCCAACATACCACAACCCAAAGGCCCTGGCAAAAGGCGCACGAAAGAAGAAGCACTGGCTATATTGGATGAACCCCTTGCCGGAAGAGACTTCGAGCAAGGCAAGAATATGTTTGCTGCATCGCTGTGCAATTCATGCCACATCATGCGTGGTGAGGGCGGCATCATCGGCCCCGACCTTACCCAAATAGGCACGCGCTTTTCAGCGAAAGATATCATGGAGCATACCATTGATCCCAACAAAGAAATTTCCGATCAATATGCGGCCACTGTCTTTACCATGAAAGATGGAAGCTCCATTGTGGGCAGGCTCATCAATGAGGAGGGAGGAAAATATTTTGTTTCCCAAAATCCATTTACACCGGAAGCCCTGCGTGAGATACCCAAAACAGAAGTGGTATCAACCAAACTTTCCAATGTTTCTATGATGCTTCCCGGGCTCTTCTTCCGGTTGAACGATGAAGAACTAAAAGATTTGATCGCCTACATGTTGTCAGGTGGCAATGGTGAGCATCAAGTGTATAAGGGGACGCAAAAGAAATAGGCGATATCAGAAAAATAAAGTAAAGCTTAATTTTAGTAATTTCGTTACTTATGAAAGTGTTAACCTATCGCGTACTACTTAACGAAGAGCCCGAAGGCGGCTTCACTGTCACAGTGCCATCACTTCCCGGCTGTATAACATTTGGCGATACACTTGATGAAGCCCTCGCAATGGCTAAAGAAGCCATTGAGGGGTATATTGAAATCCTTAAAGAACAAGGCGAAGTGATACCCGATGACAGCAAAACCTTTGAATATTCTTTAAGTATTTCTTCTTGAGGGAAATTGTCAAAATAACTTCGACAAAATATCAATCGAAAATTGCGAACCTT
>JAYVAI010000493.1:0-2745 GCA_043751075.1 Cyclobacteriaceae bacterium
TATTTTCATATCCAGCTTTAAAGACCTAATCCTAAAAACCCATGCTCCGCAACTATTTCAAAATCGCCCTCCGCAGCCTTCTCAAAAACAAAGGCTACTCCTTCATCAACATTGGCGGCTTGGCCATTGGCCTCGCATCGGCCATATTGATTTTTTTATGGATTGCCGATGAATACTCCTTCGATAAATTTCATACGAACTACAACTCCATCTACAAACTTTATCAAAGCCAGGAGTGGAACATGGGCCACATTGGCACAGGCAATAGCATGCCTTACCCACTTAAAGAAGCACTGCCAACCAAATCGAGCCAAGTAAAATTTGTGTGTATGACCAACTGGGGCGAAGGCAACATGCTGCAAGTGGGTGAGAAACGTATGTACAAGTTAGGCTTGAGTGCGTCAGAAGATTTTCTGAACATGTTCAGTTTCCCTACGGTGAAGGGCGATAACAATACTGCCTTGGATGACCCCAACTCGATTGTCATTACAGAATCAACTGCCAAATCTTTGTTTGGCGATACCGAGCCAATGGGCCAGTTTGTACGCATAGATAATTTTAAAGAACTGAAAGTTACGGGAGTAATTAAAGATGTGCCCAAGCAATCCGAGTTTAGATTCGACTACTTGTTGCCTTTTGCCTATTACGAATCCACGCAACCCTGGATAAAAAATAGTGCCAAGAATAGTTGGAACAACAACTCATTTCAAATGTATGTGCAGTTGAACGAAGGTGCAAAAGAGGAAGATGTCAACAATAGTATTGTCGGTTTGATCAAAGACAACAACCCCAAGGCCCCAACCGCAAAGCTCTTCTTGCACCCCATGAGCAAATGGCGGCTGCACGGAAATTTTGATGAGGGAAAAAATACAGGCGGGCTGATTGACTACGTTCGGTTGTTCATGGCTATTGCCATTTTCGTTCTCATTATTGCCTGCATCAATTTTATGAACCTGGCCACGGCACGCAGCGAAAGCCGCGCCCGTGAGGTGGGCATCAGAAAAAGCATTGGCTCCAAGAGAAAAGAATTGATCTTTCAGTTCTTGGGGGAGTCGGTCGCTATCACAGCCCTGGCTTTTATTTTGGCCGTTGCATTGGTTGAGTTGATCCTTCCCTCTTACAACCTTTTAGTAAACAAAAATATTTCTGTGGATTATGCCAATCCATTGGTTTGGTTGACAGCCGTTGCTTTGATTGGGATAATAGGATTGCTCACGGGAAGCTATCCCGCATTTTACTTATCGGGCTTTCAACCTGTAAAGGTTTTGAAAGGGAAAATTGACGCCAGCAAAGGTGGCAGTTCTCCGCGAAAAGTTTTGGTGGTGGTTCAGTTTGCCTTTTCAATTTTCCTTATCATCGGCACGGTGGTCATCTATCAGCAAATCATGCATGTAAAAGCCAGGGACATGGGTTATGATCGGGAAAACCTGATACAGATTTGGACAAACGGAGAATTGGAAACAAATTTTAAAACCATACGTGAAGAATTGGAGCGCACAGGCGCAGTAAAATCGGTATGCAAAAGCAACAGCCCCGTTACGTCTGTCTTTTCAAGCAACGAAGTGAAGTGGCAAGGCATGCCTTCCGATGGTCGGGTGGCTTTCTCCACCATTGCCACTGAGTATGATTATGTGGAAACCATTGGTGCCAAAATGATTTCGGGCCGCGATTTCTCGCGCGATTTCCCAAGCGACTCAATGGCTGTGGTCATCAATGAGGCTGCTCTAAAAATGATGGGCATGGAAAATCCCATAGGGCAAAAGATAGAGTGGGGCGGTGGGCAATTTGAAATTATTGGTGTGATGCAAGATATGGTGATGGATAGGCCAACCGCACCGGTTGAGCCCATGACGTTGCTTTTCAATCCAGGCTGGAGCAGCACCATTACCATTCGCCTCAACAAAACCGATAACATGAAAGCCACGCTTGCTCAAGTGGAAACGGTATTCAAAAAACATAATCCCAACTATCCGTTCGAGTACCAATTCACGGATGATATCTTCAATAAAAAATTTGCCAACATTGATTTGATCAGTCGATTGGCTGGCATATTCGCTACGCTGGCCATTGCCATCACGTGCCTTGGCTTACTGGGCTTGGCCGCTTTCACAGCCGAGCAGCGCACCAAAGAACTGGGCATACGCAAAGTGATGGGCGCATCCATAACAAGTTTGGTTTTATTGATTTCAAAAGATTTCACACGCCTGGTATTTTTTGCTTTTCTGATTGCGGCACCCCTTGCTTGGTGGTACCTGACTGGATTTCTTCAACGCTATGAATACCGTGTGGAGATGGGGTATTGGGTGCTGGGCGTGGTTGGGATATTTGCCCTTGTGATCACGATTGTTATTGTAAGCACACAAGCGCTAAAGGCGGCCATGGCCAATCCGGTAAAGAGTTTGAGGAGTGAGTGAGGTTCGGGTATCAGTAAACGGTAGTCGGTGTGACGGTAATCGGTAATCTTGAATATAAAATCTTAAAAATATGCTACGCAACTACTTCAAAATCGCCCTCCGCTCACTAATAAAAAACGAAACCTACTCTTTCATCAACATTGTTGGTTTGTCGGTAGGCATGGCGGTGAGCTTGATTATTTTTTTGTATGTGGTGCATGAGTTTAGTTACGACAAATTTCATGCGAAGGCCGACAATATTTACCGGCTTACTTGTAAAATAAATTATGGAGAACAAGAGATATACACCACGTCCATGTCCTCGCAGTTTGGGCCAATACTTAAAGAAAAT
>JAYVAI010000494.1:0-2727 GCA_043751075.1 Cyclobacteriaceae bacterium
GCTGATCGAACACTTTGTCAATTTTATCCAATTTCTCCAATTGTCCCCTTGGAATAGTAAATATTTAAAGTGTCACCAAGGGTTATTCTTGTAATAAAGTCTGTTCTTTTGAATATTCTCAAATAGTCGGCTTTAACTTGAAAAGCACTTTCTTGATTTTCTGTCCAGATGTAATATTGATGGGTAAAGTTTGAGTCCATATTGCGTTTGGCTGATTTTGAAGACTAATCTGTCCCACGTGTATCAACGAAATTATGAAACTAAAACCACAACGCAGCACTAAACCCGTGCTATGGCACATGACGCTATTGGGCGTAGTGCAAATGGGTCAAACTATTTTTTGAAACTGTCGCGCTCGTAAATTGACTTTTTTCCGATTGAAATACTTTTCAGTTGTTCAATGTCCAAAAGATCAGCTTGTCCAATCTTACCTTGCCAGTTTAGAGCTACTAAATAGTCGTGCTTCTTCCTATAGGTCTCATTGTTGATTGTCAATACTGAGTCACTGGTCATAGTCAGTCGGATGGACTTCACAACTTGGTCATCCCGTCTCATCAAATCAAGACCGTCTCTCAAGACCGTCTCTTCGTGTCCAGTTTCAACGTCAAATATTGTCGCGCCTGCAAGGGGAACACCGCTACCGTGTATTTGTAAAATCGCTTTCCTTAGTCCGTTAATAGACTCGTAAAATATAATTTCGCTACCGGCAAAAGTTTCTGATCTCCAAGTCCGGTCTCTAAGGAGATTCCAAGTGTCGTTGTTGTCAAACCCCGTTGTTACAACGAATGTTAGTCCAATCAGCAATTTGTAAAACCTACTTTTCATAATTTGCATTACGCACTTCTTTTACCCGCAGATTTGAAGATCAGAATCCATAAGCCAAAAAAATTTCTTTGTAAAGTCCGGTAATCAAAATTAAACTATAAAACCGATTCCAAACAAGAGAACAAAAAATAAGGTTGACAGGGCCATTTGTTTTAGAAACGGATCGAGTTCGGTGGAAGGTTTTTTAGAAATGGCCAAACCGTTTTTTATCAAGATGGGCAAAGCCACAAGGTAAAGGAATTGCCAGGGCGAATGATAATTGAATAGTGTAAACGAGACTGCGCATATCATGCCACCGCTAAGCAACAGCCAGTGATAGAGCGATGCTTTTTCTTTGCCGATCCGCACGGGTATCGAAAATTTTCCGGCAAGGCGATCGGATTCGATATCGCGTATGTTATTGATGTTAAGGACGGCAATGGAAAAAAAACCGCAACTCATGGCGGGCAACAGTTCGAACCAGGTGACGTGATGGGTGAACAAGTAAAGCGAGCCCATAACACCAACAGGCCCAAAAAAAACAAAAACGGAAATGTCTCCGAGGCCCATATAGCCGTATGGTTTTTTTCCCACGGTATATCCGATTGCAGCCAGAATGCTCAACATGCCCAACCCCAGAAAGAAAACGATCGCTTGCCAGTTGGAACCAAACGAAACGAGCAAGAGCATCGAGCCACTCATAAAACTTAGCATGGCAAAAACAATGACGGCAACCCGCATGTGCGATAGTGAAATGGCTCCCGACTGCACGGCACGCATGGGCCCCTTTCGGCCGGCATGATCGGCCCCATGAATGAAGTCACCATAATCGTTGGCCAAGTTGGAGAGCACTTGAAGAAAAATTGTGGTGAGGCAGCAAAGAGAAAAAATCAGCAGATCAAATTTGTTTGCTCCTGCTGCCAAAAAACCAGCCATGCCTATGCATGAAAGCGAGAGTGGTAAGGTGCGCAACCGGAATGCTTGAAGCCAGGCGTTCATGTTCTTTTGGTAAACAACAAAGCAAACAGAAAATAGTTGAATAGTACCATTTTGTGTTCAGATAAAAATTCATAAATGTTCATACATATTCCAATCGACAGTCCCCCTTCTCTCCGTTGGCTTGTCTATGCACACAAAGTTTTACTCGAAGCACAATCACCATCAAATTGATGAATCCGCCCCCTTCTCCTGTGGAGAAGGGTTGGGGATGAGGTAAAAAAAGCAAGATTGTAAAATGTGTGCATAGGTAAAAATCCTTGGAAAGGGACAAGGGTGAGGTCAAAGAATTTCTGTGATGGTGAGCAATTGATTGTTAAACGTAAACGGATCGCCCACCTGCAGCCCGATCAGCGCGCGGCCAACAGGAGAGGCGGGCGCGACCACAAAAAAGTCTGTATCACCCACGCGTACCTTGCCTGCGCTGATGGCAATGAAAAAATGTGGCCCATCGGTTTTCACTAAGCTTCCCAACAACACTTTGCCGCTTGGTGGGTTCAGGGTAATTTTGTCCAAGGAATTTTTAAGAGCCAGGGCTTCGCTCAATTGCTGCGCAGCTTTGTCCCTTTCAATTTGTGCCATGGCCCTTCCTGTTTCATATTTATCACCGGCACTGCTTTTACTTTCATGGTTTGCCGCCTCTTGTGCAGCACTCATTGCCTGCCGCGCGTTTTCAATACGCTGATCGGTGAAGGCCAAGCATTTTTTTAAAAGTTCGCTTTTGATTTGGATGGCATTCATCGGGTTCAAGACCTATAAGGTTTAAAAAACCTTATAGGTCTCCTTTGCTGTTTCACGTTCTTCACTCTTTATTTTCTTCGTACCATTTATCTATTTTCAATTTTCCGCTTTCTGCGGCTTGTACCGCTAACTGGTCGCAGCGTTCATTTTCCAAATGACCGGCATGACCTTTTATCCAAACAAACT